>NZ_JBLZRT010000022.1:0-70014 GCF_048564745.1 Microcystis sp. | reverse complement strand
TGACTTCGTTTCTCAGGAATTGAGAGCGGCGGAAGACCCGGAATTTGAAACCTTCTACACTAAAAATATTCTGCTTAACGAAGGTCTGAGAGCTTGGATGGCTCCCCAAGACCAACCCCACGAAAACTTTATCTTCCCTGAAGAAGTATTACCTCGGGGTAACGCTCTCTAAGGATGGCAAGAAAATTTACCGAATAGGGGGAAGGGTGAAGTTAAATCACCCTTCTTTTTTGTTGATTAAGGCACTTCAAGCACTACTACTCATTTTCTGGATACCCCTGTAAGATAAACTAGAGAATTTCTTGGAGATAAAAACAATGTTTCGCCAAATTTTATTATCTAGTCTCGGTTTGTTGCTAATTTATCCCCTGGGGAGCGAGCCAGCAGCGGCCAGAACCACGAGAGTTAATTGTGAAAGTCAAAGCGGTCGCACTACTCGCTGTCCTGTGAACGCTAGATGGGCCCAAGTCAGATTAATCCGCACTCGCTCCGCTGCTCCCTGTGAGGGTAATTGGGATTTCGAAAACGGCAATATTGTGGTGAGAAATGGTTGTCGGGGCGAGTTTGAGGTACGCACCGACAACCATCACGGTAATTCTGGTGGCGGTTGGGAAGATAATCTTTACAAAGAATTTCGCCTCCCCAATATCGGTCGTTTTGTCGTCGATCGCCGCAGTTATTATGATAGTGGCAGAATTAGAGAATTTGATGCGATTGTTAATGGCAGTCGCGAACGTTGGTGGGCCAATTGTCGTGGTGGCGAACTCGGCAGCGGTAGTCGTCGCATCCGCTCATCCCGGGAAATCGATCGAGTAGTGGACTTTGTTTGTGAGGATCGGGGTTAAATATAGAAACCAAAAACCTATCTAAAACCTTTTGAAGTTACTCATTTATATAGCTAGATAGCTAAAATGAGTAACTTTTACTGAAGATAGATTTTAAGAACGTTATCAGGTAAGCTAAGACCCACTTTAACCGCCTATTTTTAGATTACCTGAATCTCTCCCAATCTCTTGACTTGCCTCGAACAGTGGCTTGAGAAAACTAAAATCCTTAAGATAACTGCTGTAAGAAACCCGTTTTCTTGATCTGCTGCTAGAATTCAAGTAGATTGGAGGAAAATATATGGAGCCGGCAAACACCTTAGATGCTCTAATGCTCAAAACTATCATCAAGGAAAGCGTCCGCGAAGTTATGCGGGAAGAATGGTTTAAATTCTTCGAGATGCTGATTCCCTATGTTGATGATATAGAACAAGCTGACATAGAAGCAACCTTTAATCCTGTTGATTACAAAGACGACGGCTTCGTTGATATTACAGGCTGGTTTAATCGTGAAGATCAGGATCAGTAGATCAGCCAATAAATTTTTGGAGAAACTAGATGCCAATAGCCGAAAATCTGTTTTGACTAAAATTGGTATTCTCAAAACCTGCCTTGAAACTCAAAACGTTTATCCCCCTGAAGAACTTGATATCAAAAAACTTAAAGGTGAGTTGAAAGGATTCTCCAGAATTCGTGTTGGCAAAATGCGAGTTATTTTTGAAATCGGCAAGGAGACAGACGAAATCTTTATTTATGAGATTAACTTTAGAGGCAATATTTACGATTAATTAAGCGATTGGCAACGTTCGGATTTACCAATTATTTTCGATACTTCTTTCCGTAGCTATCTAACTTTCATGAGTTAATTTAGCAAATACTGCTTCTTCTTTGTTAGCAAAGTCTCCAGCTTCGACTGGGGCCACTGCTTTCTTAATTTTCTCGCCAGCAGCCAGAATAATCACCCGATCTTGACGATTACTAGACTTCTGACATAATTAACTTTTGAGAGTTCAAAAATGGGAAAATAGGGATGAAGTTGCCTAAAATATCTTTATACTTAGTTCTCCTGACTACTGACTACTGACTACTGACTACTGGCTCCTCTCTCTGAGGATTACCGGTCACTGATTACTGATTACTGATTAGAGAATACCCGCATTAGAAAGACCGAGAACCAGTCCCGCACCGAGAATATGGCCAAAACTCATGGTAGCCAATAATTCCGGCAGACCGAAGCTTTTTTTCGAGGCTAACTGCGGCAAGGGTAAAGCTGGACCTGCTCCGGTATTTTGGATGGCAAAATAACCGATAACGAAGGCTACTAGGTTAGCTAAGGTCATGGTAATGCCGACGGATAAATTCCAGGGAATGGTTTGAGCAGTGGCTAAAAGTAAGGCGGAAGGGATCATTTGCGCTCCAGTCTTGATAAGATTTTGTTAATCACAGGGAATTATAAAAAGCTCTTGACCCGAAACTGCTTTTTGTTTGAATACTTAACAGTTTTTGTAACGTTTTGCGAATAAGATTAAATGCGAATTAAAATTTGCGGCATTACCCAACCAGACCAGGGGCGAGCGATCGCCAATTTAGGAGCTACGGCCTTAGGTTTTATCCTCGTACCGAGTTCGCCTCGTTACGTCAACATCGAGCAAATTAATGCTATTACCGCCGCAATACCCGACAAAATTGATTTTATCGGGGTTTTTGCCGACGAGCAACCGGAAATTATTCAGCAAATAATTGTTAAAACCCCCTTGACAAGTGTGCAGTTACATGGTAGGGAATCTCCCGAATATTGCCAAAGGCTGCGGCAATTATTACCCGACCGGGAAATTATCAAGGCTTTGCGGATCAAAGACAGAGAAAGTTGGGAAAAGTCGGCAATTTACTTTAATAGCGTCGATACTTTACTTTTAGATGCCTACCATCCCCAATTGCTTGGCGGTACGGGACATACCTTAGACTGGCAAGCCTTAGCCAGTTTTTCGCCCCCCTTGCCCTGGTTTCTCGCCGGAGGACTCAACCCCGATAATATTGGTGAAGCTTTAACTCGGCTGCACCCCGATGGCATTGATGTGTCTAGCGGCGTTGAGCGAGCGCCTGGTGATAAAGACCTAAAAAAAGTCGCCCTCTTGTTAGAGCGACTGCAAAAATTCAGTGATCAGTGATCAGTTAGAAGGTTTTGGGTGTTGGGGTTTTAGCTGAATTCCCCCATTTCCCTGACTAGAAGAAATTGGGTTTATGACGGATCAGGTTAAGATACTCCTCGCGGGTTTTCTGCTCGTCTTGGAAGACTCCTAACATGGCGCTGGTGACAGTCCAGGAGCCTGGTTTCTGCACCCCGCGCATCACCATGCACATATGGGTTGCTTCCATGACGACTGCAACCCCTTGGGGGTCGAGAATTTCTTGAATCGCTTCGGCAATCTGACGGGTGAGGCGCTCTTGCACCTGTAAACGACGGGAATACATTTCCACAATGCGGGCCAATTTACTTAATCCGACCACCTTTTGGTTAGGAATATAGGCAACGTGGGCCCGACCCATGAAGGGTAACATATGATGTTCACAGAGACTAAAAAAGTCAATATCGCGCACTAATACCATCTCATTATGACCTTCATCGAAGATCGCACCATTAACGAGGGTTTCCAGGGATTGTTGATAGCCTTGGGTGAGAAACTGCATCGCTTCGGCCACCCGTTTGGGGGTTTTTAATAAACCTTCTCTTTCGGGATCTTCTCCCACCGAGATCAGGATATTTCTGACCGCATCCATCATCTGTTCTTTGTTTTCGTCGGAAGTCGGATGAATTTGAGCGGTTTTGCCATTGTGGGTGTTGCGATCGGGGCGAGTGGTCACGCGTGCTTGGATAGCGTCGGTTAGATTACCGTTTAAACCGTTAGAAGAAGCTATGGTCATAATGAGAATGCCTGTAGGCGAATTGATTGATAAATAGAAGTATTTTGGGTTATAATGCCCCCGCACTGGGCATAATGGTCATCGTTTCCACTACGGCCTGTTTGGGCAGTAACACCGCTTGCAGAATGGCCTGAGCGATGATATCTGGGGTTAACATGGCCGAGCGATCGAAATCTGCTTTGACGCTATCGCTGTCCCAGATGGGAGTATTGACAGCCCCGGGGGTGATAATCGTGACACGAATGGCGTTGGCCCGCTCCTCGATCGCTAAAATGCGAGAAAATGCCACTAATCCAGCTTTGCTGACACTATAGGCCCCCCAATCAGGAAAAAAATTATCGGCGGCGATCGAGGAAACGTTAATGATCGTGCCTCCTCCCTGTTGACGCATAGCAGGTAAAATCCCCTGCACACACTGGTAAACACTGGTTAAATTCAGGTCGATCACCCGCTGCCAGTCTGACAAAGGTGTGTCAGCTAAGGGATTTGTGTAACCCATGCCAGCATTATTGATCAGGATATCGATCGGTCCGGATTCTTGGGCGATTTTAGCGATATTAGGAGCTACTTCCGGGATATCTGCCAAATCTAAGGGGTAAGCTTGGGCTGATACGCCTAAATCTGCCGCCATTGCCGCCACGGTTGCCAATTTTTGCTGATCGCGACCGATTAAAACCAGATTAATTCCCGCCTTGGCGAAAGCGAGGGCGGTTTCTTTGCCGATGCCGCTACTGGCTCCGGTGATCAGCGCTCGCTGTTGACGAATAACAGAGTTCATGGTATAGTTTGAAATCTCTTAATTCTTGGTAGTTAGGGCAAAATTTTGGCGGTTAGGGGGACCCTAGAAAGTTTTAAGGGAGTTGGGTTAGATCGGAGCAATTTTTCTCGCACCAAAATTGCTGCGGCCCACCCAGGCGGGGGGAAGCATTGACTATCGGGTAGGTTCAAGATTAAGAATCGTTACAAAATTTTACCTAGCCAATTATAGCACTGTTAAGTCAGGGATCACTAATCTTTGTGTATATTCAGATAGATATCTAACCAGGGAGAGAAAAAAGCGGCCTGGTGGGCGAGAATTCTTGCGGCTGTCTTGGTCGAAAACTCTCTTCCCCTGCGCTCACAACTACTCACCGGAGGAGATGGCAGCGGTGGGTTGAGTGCGATTGACAATCACCACTTGATCGCCGACAACGGGACTTCTAGCGAGGAGAATTCCTTCATTATCCTTCATTTCCAAGCGGCGAAAATCGAGACTTTGGCAACGTTGAAAAACCGAATTAGCCAATTTATCCTGTTGTGATGCCTCGAGACTATACCAATTATCGCCCAAAATAACTACTAGACGACTAGCCAAAAAGTCCGCTTCTATAGTAGAAATAATCCCGGTGGGATAACGAGTAGTTAAATCGGTAATTTCCTCTTGAATAGCTGCGACTAAACTTTGTTCGGGAGTTAATCGTGGTTTTGCTTTAGTAATCGGGACGGGAATCGGTGCCTCTGGTGCGGTTAATTCTGGGGGGGTTTCGATAATTTCCCCGGCTGCCGGTGGGGGACTAGAGACAACTTCGGGCATATTTTCGGCAATTTCTGCCGGATTTTTCGGTAAACTGATCACGGCTACTAAGAGGATAGTGACTAAACTTCCTGTTAACAAGCCGGTGATTAACCAATCGGGAATTTTTTCGCTAATTCCTGCCGGTAAAAGTCGGCGAATTTTGTTCAAAATCGCTGTCCACCACCCTTCCACCTGCTCGAAATCCGGTAAAATATCGTCGATTCCCTCGACTGCTTCGATGGGAGAATCTGGGGTTAAACTTTGCTCAACTCCTGCAAATTCGTCTGGTTTTAAAGCAGCGGCTAACTGTTGCGTTGAGTTAAGAAGATTATCAACGGCAACTTTTGGGGGTAACACTGTCCCCGTTCCCGTGTTAAGTTGGGAAACGATCAAATTTAACTGCTCGATCGCCTCTTGTAGTCGGATCACCGTTTCTGCTTGGCTGAAATTCTCTCGCTCGTTTGGTTGAGTCATAATCTTTCTTAACCCGCTGCCATTCTTTTTCAAAATATCATTGTATGCGCCGTTTTCTCGGTTTTTTAACCAGTATTTTCCTTGTCTTCCTAACTGCTTGTGGTAGTGTCACTCCCCCGCAAGAATTTGCCCCCCCTGGAGAAATCGTCACTAAAGCCCTTTTATTACAATTTCGTCACACATCCGATCGTCTTAGTCAATCTTTACAGATCGAGGAGCCGCAGGTAAAAATTGCTAAAATTAATGTCACCAGTCTGGAACCGATTTATGTGGGCAATTTGCCCGCTTATCACTTGCAGGGGGATTACGATCTAACTCTGCGATTGCCCCATCAAAAAGATACCAAACAACACAACAATTTTGATCTTTATTTACAAAGACAGATCGAGGGGAAAACTTGGCGTTTACTCGAAGAAGTTGCCTCCCAATGGCGCAGCTATTTAGTGAGATAACCGGAAAAAGCCCGGGGATTTTGCTAAGTAGCTGGTTATAATCAAATTGAAGATAGATTTTGGGTTCGATCCCCCCTGCCCCCCTTGATAAGGGGGGTGCCGATAGGCGGGGGGATCTACCCTTGATAAGGGGGGTGCCGATAGGCGGGGGGATCTACCTTAGCAATGACAATCCTCAAAGGGAAAATTTAGCGATCATGATTACCTGTCCTCGTTGTCAGCACAAGGTCGATAGTCAAGCCTTACAATGTCCCTACTGTGCTAATATTTTAAAGGCTTATGGTCATCCCGGCATGACCCTACATCAAGCTGTCACTGGCGAGTTTTTGTGTGAGACTTGTCTGTATCATGGCGATGATAGCTGTAATTTTCCCCAACGTCCCTACGCTACCAGCTGCACTTTATACAAAAATAGCCAAATAATAGCCGAAAAAATTCCTCCTCTCCCTCTTCCTAGGGTTTTTAAAAATTGGTGTCTCAGAAATAAGGGATTATTGCTATTATTAACCATGATTTTGGGCAGTATTACTTTGGCTTTTATAAACTCACGTCGTTAATTTTTTTGCTGGCGATCGAGCCTTGATATGAATCTAGATCGAACCAGAAAGTTGTGCCAATTCCCACTTCACTAATCAAATGAATTTGACTATAGTGTTTTTCGATAATATTTTTGACGATCGATAATCCTAATCCCGTCCCTTCTAGGGTATGAACGCGATTTTCTACCCGATAGAAGCGATCAAATATAGCAATTTGATCCTCGGCATCGATGCCAATACCAGTATCGGATACTTCCACGCGAATTTTGAGAGTTTCTTGGGGATTATCTTTGCTGATTTCATAGGCACGAATCACCACTTTACCGCCAGCAGGAGTAAATTTTAGGGAGTTACCGACTAGATTAGTTAATACCTGTAAGAGTAGATCATAATGACCTAAAATTGGCAGTAAATTGGCTTCAATGTCCGAGCTTAATTCTAGTCCTTTATCCCTAGCATTGAGTTGATAAGTCCTCAGGGTTTGTTCGATTAATTGTCCGATATCGAGCGCATCTAAGTTATAGTTACGCGAGGATTCTAACCGAGAAAGATCGAGAACATCATTAACCAAACGAGTTAAGCGATCGGTTTCATGATTAGCGGTTTCTAAAAACTCTCTTTTTTCTGTATCGCTGAGATCCTCACCAAATTCTGTCAGGGTTTCAATAAAAGATTTGATGTTAAATAAAGGGGTTCTTAACTCATGGGAAACATTGCTGATAAATTGACTTTTTGCCTCATTTAATTCTGTTTCTCTGGTAATATCCTGTAGCGTCACAGCAATTCCCCGGACATTCTCCCGATACTGATCGAATACCTGAGTTAACAAAATGCGAATTGTGCAGGGTTTCGGGTGAGTTAAAGACAATCTAAATTCCGCTGGTGCATAGTTATTATTTTCCCCATCAATAACAGCATTTTTATGATTTTGATTAGCGGCTTCTTCAGGCTGGAGGGTTTCTCCCGCGGCAATTTGATAGAGGGGTTTAGTTAGTTTAACCGTTAATTCCGAGGGAAAAAGATGTAGAACATTTTTACCGATAATTTCCCGATCTTCCCAGCCAAATATTTCCCGAGCTGCGGGATTAATCAATAATAATTGAAAGTTAGTATCTAAAAGAATCGCCCCATCAGCAATAGTGGACATTAACGTATCTAGTTTGGCTTTTTCGGCGGTCATTTCTTCGATATTTTGTTCTTCGTATCGTTCTAACTTTTCCGCCATTTCATTAAAACTGATAATTAATTCCCCTAACTCTCCTCCTAGTGGTAAATCAACGCGCTGCTTAAAATTTCCCGCTGCAATATTTTTGACCCCGACTAATAACTCCTTGATCGGTTTGGTGATAGTTAAAGCATTAAAAACTGCCCCGAGAATCACCATAGCCCAAATCGAGACAAAAACGGCAATAGTCACATCACGGGTTAGATTAGAAGAAGCCACCACAATAGCGTTAGGATTGATTCCGATCGCTAATACTCCCAAATATTTGCCTTCATGATTCAAGGGAACAAAGACATCGGTTACTTCACCGTCGGGGGTTTTATGCTGACGGATGAGGGGAGTTTCCCCATTTTCGCCATAATTTTCCGGTAATTGAATGCGACGCTCGATCGTCAGGGAATTTTTAACTTCGGCGGTAGAATAGGGAATACCGAAAAATATTTCACCCTCCTCGTTAGCGTAGATCAAATAACGCACACTGGAGGTACTACTATAAAAACGGGCTGAAAAACGGGCTAAATCGGTTAAATTGTCCTCAGCAATGAGGGGGGAGACATTAGCGGCTAATAACAGCCCTAAATCCCTGCCAAAACGGGTATCATTGAGACGCACATCCTGCTGGATCGTGTTAACCGCCCAAAAGGTTAAACCACTCATCAACAAAGAAACGGCTAAAGTAGCCGCAGCCATTAATTTAGTTTGGAGAGTGAATTCGGACCACCAACGGGCGATCGCTTTTCGGAGAATGGGCAGAAAATTAAACACGGTTAGGCAGCATTAATCGGTGTTCTTAAGGAGTCTATCGCTCAAATCGCGGGTTAACATGATTATCTTAACTCATTATTAAGCTGGTAGCCGTTAAACCAGCACTAATCAAAGCCTAAGTCTCCGAGAAAGTTAAGAAATGCCCAAAAGCGCCAATAGTTCTAATTTTAGCCACCCCCGGTACTTCTGTGGTGTAAATACTGAACACACCTAAATTTTGCCGTTGACTAGAGGTTTCGATCGCTGGTTTTAAGATTTGATTTTTGATCACATTTCTGGCTGCCACCGGTAAAGAATCGATCGAGTCACAGAGACTGATTTTCTCGCAAGCGATTTTGTCGGCATGAGCGAGGAGTTTTTCGGCGGCGTATTCGCTGTAAAGTTCTTGTGGGGGATTGGTAAATCCCATAATCCCCGCTATTACCCCCAGGGCGATCGCTCCCTTGAAGAAATTACCCCCCATAGCTACTTAGCTCCTTGATTTTGTCTTCTCCACTCTATTTTGACAAGACATTTTCGATCTGACTAGGGGGCAGTGTTAATTTCTTAAACCAATACCGGGTGCATAGCACTCTAGTACATTTCCTGTGACACTGCAACTAACTAACAGATAATCACAGTGAGAACAGGCGGTGCTAACGAGATGGTGTTCTAAAATATGCTGTCTTTCGGCAAAATTTCCACAATTAGGACAGCGTACTTGTTGCAGGGTGATCATAGCAAACCTCATTAATTAGTTATCTTCTGTATGTAAAGCTAGTTTTTCTTGATCCCAATCGGTTTAAGCCTATTTTTTCCTTGATCCCCATTATGAACTCGATCATCTGATCTGGCTAGTAATTTTTACTAAACTTTGCAATTTTTCTTGAAAAATTTAATAATTTCTTCCTAGGGTTTTTTACCTTGATCAGATAAGTGTCGGTAATTTTGGCAAAGAGAAAACCAGAAAGTGAACTCTTAAACTGCCGATCCCTTACTGCTATAATTACGGCTGAGATTATTGATTATCCTATGAAGTACGCTCTGGTTCACGAGTGGTTAACCCCAAAGGCGACGGGGGGATCAGAATTAGTGGTTAAGGAGATTTTACAATGTCTAGAGGCGGATTTATACGCTTTGATCGATTTTGAGTCCACTAATCCCGATAGTTATCTCTATGGTCGCTCGATCGGGACAACTTTTCTGCAAAACTTCCCGAAAGCGAGAAATGGCGTACAAAAATACTTACCTTTTCTTCCCCTGGCGATCGAGCAGTTAAATTTAGAGGATTATGATGTGATTTTATCCTCCTCCCATTGTGTGGCTAAAGGGGTTTTAATACGACCAGATCAGGTTCACATTTGTTATTGTCACACTCCGATGCGTTATGCTTGGGATTTAACTTTTGACTATCTGGCTAATAGTAAGTTAGGACAGGGATTACCCGGTATTTTCACCCGTTATCTTTTGCATGGTTTGCGTCAGTGGGATGTGATTTCTGCTAATCGTGTGGACTATTTTCTGGCTAATTCCCACCACACCGCTAGACGAATTTGGCGCTGTTATCGACGGGAGGCAAAAGTTATTTATCCTCCCGTACAAATTGAGCGTTTTCCCTACCAAGAGAAAAAAGAAGATTTTTATTTAGTAGTCTCTCGTTTGGTTAGTTATAAAAAAGTCCCTTTAATTGTGGAGGCATTTAATCACTTGGGATTACCCCTAGTGGTTATTGGAGATGGTCCACAAATGGCTTTAATTCGTCAGTTAGCCAGGGATAATATTCAGATTTTAGGGGCAGTGTCCGATCGAATAGTAGCAGAATATATGTCGAAAGCAAAAGCGTTTATTTATGCTGCCTGTGAGGATTTTGGTATTGCTTTAGTGGAAGCGCAAGCTTGTGGTACTCCCGTGATTGCATTTGCTGCCGGAGGTGCTTTAGAAACCGTGCGGGATCTGCGGGAAAATTCTCCCCAGGGAACAGGATTACTTTTTGGGGAACAAAATCCCCAATCTTTGGTAGAAGCGGTTAAATATTTTGTTGATCACGGTGATAAAATTGATCCGGAAGATTGTCGGCAACAGGCTAATAAATTCACTCCTGAAATCTTTCAAAGTAACTATAGTTTATTTGTCGAGGAAAATTCAATGTATAAAAGTTATTGCTAAGTTTAATTAGATCAGTTATCTTAATGGTGAGCTAGGAGGTTTTCGTTTTAGGGAGTCAGTCATCGGTGGTCGATAACCAATTAGGTTATACTTTATTTTGATGAGAAACGTTATATTTTACCAATGGTGAAGATGCAGCCAATGCACCCTAAAATGTAATACTATGGATATTTCTCGAAAGTAGAGATGTACCTTTGCGTTAGACAATCAACTGTTTTTAGAAAACAAAGGTGGATTTTAATATTGCCCTAACCCAACAAAATTAATTTGGTTCTTCGGCAGGTAGTATGCTAAGGACTCTTTGCTTATCCTGAAAACCTTACGCGTCAAGTCCAGTATTTGTGATTGCATAACAAGTGCCGAAGAACCATTAATCTTTGGGAGTGTTATTAACCTTTTTTGCCCGTTATCTTCTGAGAAAGCTTGCGTAATCCAGTCTTAAAAGAAGGTAGACGAAAATAAGCCCTTTCTTTGGTATAGATATGGTAATTAGTCAAAAGTCTGTCTGATAAAATATCCAGTCCTAAATCTAGGTAACGGCTATTTTTAAACAGAACGTTATTAGCATAGAAACAAACAAATTTAAACTCAGGAATCAAAGATTGAATTGTTCTGAGATTAATCTGATTCTCGTACAACTCTCGATCATCATATTCCGTATAAAAATATCTGGTTTTAGCTAAAGTTTCTAAACCACCTCTAATTAACTGTTCTTCGGCTCCCTGCACATCTGCCCAAATAAAATCAACTTCTGTGATATTATTTTCTTCTGCCCAAGTATCCAAGCGCATAGTTTTAACGGTGGTAGAACTATTAAAAGGGACTTGAGGATAAACTTTCAAATGTTCCTGCGGTTTTTTCAGAGAAGAAGAAGCAGCGTGTTTGAGTTTATCACCTACTTGCACACCACTTTGATAAAATACTGCCTCACCATCTTGATCGGATAGAGCCAATTCGTACAATTGAGAGCGAGGATCGTTGACTAGATTTCTGTGTTGTGCAATTACGCGCGGATCGGGTTCAAAACTATAAATTTTGCTTCTGGGAAATTCCTTGAGAAATCCAAGAGTGTCAGTACCCTTGTGGGCACCTACTTCTAAGATAATCGGATTATCTTTTTTCAGCAATTGTTTGATTAGCTTTTTATCCATAAACGGCAGTTATTCAAAAGGATTGTCAAGACTTTAACCTAAAGTTTCCTTGAAGTCAAGTATTTGCAGAAAAATTTTTTAAGCAAGCTTAAGAATTACAGTAGCGAGGACTGGATGTTTTTTGTAGAATAAATATAAGTTGTGATGACAGAAAAGCGAGGATTATAGCCGTGCCTTGGAATCGAGTTAATCAATGGGTAGAAAGACGCTCTTTAGTGGCCCTAGAATCAGCTTATCAGAGAGCGCTGAAAATTAAAGCGATCGAAGATAAACATTTTGGGGGACAAAAAATTTCCCCAGCTGCCGTGGGAGGAAAAAGTGTTTATGATTACTTTCAAAGTACCCTAGAGCGAGAATTATTACAGATACGTTTCGATTTAACTCAAGTGCGTCTGGGTAATTTTTTTAATCCGCAAACTAACCCAGAAAATAATAACATCCTAGAGACTTTAAAGGCGATCGAGGATATTATCGGTAAATATCGCCTAGATTTAGGGGAATTGCTGCCCCCATTACCGAATAATCAAACCCCAAATCTGCCTAATACCAATCTCACCAGTGATAAACCCAGGGATAAAGATAACCAGATAATTTCTCCTGCAACCAGTAATAAATTTTTTAACTTCCAGCAAGAATTAACCCCCGAATACGAACAAACCGTTATTAAACAACTCCGTACCCTGCGACAACAGCAGCGCATCGCTATCCGTTTTATCCTGATTATTATTTTAGTTCCTCTCTTGGTGCAGGTTATTAGTAGAAACTTTATTTTTAGCCCTATTTTAAACTATTTGGGTGTGGATAGAGCGAAAATATCAGAAGTTTATATTTCTCAGGAAATTGGCGAAAAATATCTCAGGGAATTTGCTAGACTTCAAGAAATACAAGAAATCAAGCACGTTTTAGGAGTAGCAAAAGTAGGACATGAATCAGAAGAAACCTTTCGAGAACAGGTCGAGGAATTATTTAAAGAAGCGGGTTATGAAAGTCAAGATGGTTGGAAAAACTTACTCTCCGATATAACTGGATTAATAGCCTTTATTGCGATCTTAATTTTTGGTCGTCAACAATTGGCAATTACGCGAGCTTATGTTAGTCGTTATTTTCTCAGCTTAAATGACATAACCAAAGCCTTTATCTTTATTCTCTTTACCGATATATTTGTCGGGTTTCACTCGGCGGAGGGTTGGACGGTAATCTTAGAAACTTTGTTCCGGCACTTTGGTTGGCGCGAGAATATTACATTTATTAGCTTGTTTGTGGCCACGGTTCCCGTTATCCTAGATACCATCTTTAAACTATTAATATTTAATTATCTGACTCGTAAATCTCCCACCGCCGCAACTATCCTAGAAAAGATGAACCAGTAACGCCCTATGATCCTTAGTATTGCCGATACCTTCATTAAAAGACCCGTTCTGACCACAGTTTGCTCGATTTTAATCGTTTTGATCGGAGCGATCGCTGTTCCCTTTTTACCCCTAGAAAAACTGCCCCAGTTGGCATTTATTCAGGTAGCGGTAAATGCCAACTATTTGGGAACCGATGCCAAAACCGTACAGGATAACGTTACCACGGTACTCGATCGCCAGATTAACGGGACAGAACAGATTGTTTATATGCAGTCCCAGAGTACCAACACAGGACAAAGTACGGTGAATGTCTTTTTCCCGGTGGAAATGGATCGTAACATTGCCCAAGTGTTGGTACAAAACCGTGTCAGTACCGCCGCCGCTAGTTTACCGGAAGAAGTGAACCGGCAGGGGGTGACAACCAATACCCAATCCCCCAGCGTTACCCTTGCCTACGGGATTTCCGCCAAACCGGACGAAAAGGGTAATTATCCCTACGATACGGTCTTTTTAAGTAACTTTGTTGACCGAGTCATCGATGCTGAGATTCGCCGGATCGAGGGGGTTGGTAGTACAACAATCATCGGGGAAAGGGAATACGCCCTGCGTTTTTGGCTTAATCCCGATGCTTTAGCCGCTAGGGGTGTATCGGCGGAACAAGTAGTACAGGCGATCCGAGAACAGAATATTCAGGTGGGTGCGGGGACAATTGGCGGTGATCCCAGTCCCGAAGAGCAGCAATTCCAGATCGCCATTCGCGCCGTTGGTAGGGTTGCCACCGGGGAGGAAGCGGAAAATATTGTCGTCAAAGTCGGGGAAAATGGCGATTTAATCCGAATTAAAGACGTAGGACGCGCAGAAATCGGAGCCGAAAGCTACAGTACCGCCGCCTATTTCGACAAATCCCCCGCCGTTGTCTATATCGTCTATCAGTTGCCCGGTTCCAACGCTTGGAATACTGCCAAACTGGTAAAAGAAAAAATGGCGGAACTAGAACCAAGTTTCCCCCCGGGGTTAAATATCGCCATTACCCTCGATAATACCGCCTTTGTCGCCGCTTCCCTAGAAGAAGCCTTTGGCACTCTGGTTGAAGCGATTTTACTGGTTATTCTCGTCATTTTTATCTTCCTTCAGGATTGGCGCACCACGATCATTCCAGCGATCGCTATTCCCGTATCTTTGATCGGAACCATGGCCGTCGCCCTGGCTTTAGGCTATTCTCTCAATAACCTCTCCTTGTTTGCCGTCATTCTGGCCACCGGTTTAGTGGTGGACGACGGCATCGTGATTGTAGAGGCGGTATCGGAAAAATTACGGCAGGGAATGCGGCCATTTCAAGCTGCCCTCGATGCCATGGGTGAGTTAACCTCGGCGGTGATCGCTAGTTCTCTTGTACTGCTGGCAGTTTTTATTCCCGTCACCTTCTTCCCCGGTACGGTGGGGATCGTTTATCGACAATTTGCCGTCATCATCTCCGCTTCAATTATCATCTCCACCTTTAACGCCCTCAGTTTTTCCCCCACCATGTCGGCGATTATCATGAAACCGCCCCAAGGCACCCGCGGACCCTTGGGACTGTTTTTCGAGGGCTTTAATCGGGGTTTCAACGCAGTTAAAGAGGGCTATCGACGCTCGATCGAATTTCTGATCCGCATCCGTTTTTTAGTGTTACCCTTCTTTATCGCCGCCCTCTTTCTCACAGCTTGGAGTTACAGCACCACTCCCCAGGGTTTTATCCCCGAAGAAGACCAAGGTTATGCCTTCGTTTTGGTGCAAGCACCCGCCGGGGTTTCCTTGCGCTACACCGACCAGGTTATCCGTCAGATTAACGAAGAAATTCTCGACGGTATCGAAGAAATCGAACACTTTGTCGGTATGGCGGGCTTTAGTTTTGCCGGAAGTGGTAGCAACCAAGGGCTATTTTTTGTCAAGTTAAAAGAATGGTCGGAACGGCCCGGCGAAGATAAGTCGGTTTTCGGGGTTCTGCGGAAAATTAACCAACAATTAGCCACTAAAGTCCCAGATGCTCGCGCTTTCGCCGTTAATGCGCCCCCCGTGGATGGATTAAGCTCTACCGGCGGTTTCGAGTTATTTATCCAAAACCGCGCTTCTTTCCCCATGGACGCTTTGATTGCCAACGCTAATAAAGTCATGGCCGAGGCCCGAACAAGACCGGAATTATCGGGAATTTTCACCCAATTTACCACCGACACGCCGATGCTGGAACTTTCCATCAATCGCAACCAGCTACAGGCCCAAAACGTCGATATGCAGGCCGTTTTCGGAACCCTGCAAACCTATCTCGGTTCCAACTTCGTTAACCAATTCGTCTTAGGCGATCGCTTGTATCGAGTCTTTGCCCAAGCAGAAGCGGATTATCGTTCTAATCCCGAAGATATTAACCGTCTTTACGTCCGTTCCCGTACCGGGGCCAATATTCCCCTATCGGGTTTAGTTAGCGTCAAACGCTTCACCTATCCACCGATTATCACTAACTTTAACCTCTATCCCTCGATTAACGTTCAGGGTAGTCCCGCCCCCGGTTTTAGTACGGGACAGGCGATCGCAGTGATGGAAGATGTTTGCCGGAAAGTCCTGCAGCCCGGTTTCGGTTACGCTTGGACGGGTACAGCTTTCCAAGAAAAAACTTCCGCCGGGGCTGCCCCAGTTATCTTCGGATTGGCCTTTATCGTGGTTTTCCTCGTCCTTGCAGCTCAGTACGAAAGCTATATCGACCCGATTATCATCATGATTACGGTTCCCCTAGCGATCCTAGGTGCCATGGGGGCCTTACTGTTGCGGGCGAATTTCCTACAAGTGGGTAGTCTCTTCCCTGCGGTGAATAATAATATCTATGCTCAGGTGGCTTTGGTCATGTTGATCGGTTTAGCGGCTAAAAATGCGATTTTAATCGTGGAATTCGCTAACCAGTCCCGTACTTTGGGTTTAAGTATTCCCGATGCGGCAGCTCGGGCCTCGACGGAACGCTTAAGACCGATTCTGATGACGGCTATTTCCGGTTTAGTTGGTTTCTTGCCCTTGGTTATCGCTTCCGGTGCCGGAGCGATGAGTCGTTGGTCCCTGGGAACTGCAATCCTAGGCGGTTATCTGATTTCCACGGTGTTGAGTTTATTTCTCGTCCCGGTGTTGTATGTGCTGATCAAACAGTTCGAGGCCCGATTCCTCTCCTCGAAACCCCCCAAAGATGGCGGTTCTGGCGGCAAAAAAACCCCTTCTCCCGATGGGGAAAGAAATACATCAGAAACCCCCATAGAAGAAGGGGCCATTTCCTCTTTGAAAATCTCTCCTCAGTCCCCGAATGACTAGGGTGTTAGGTTTTAGGGTTTTAGGGTTTTAGGGTTTTGGGGTATTAGTTGAAATTCCCCCACCTCCCCACTTCCCCACCCCCCCACACCCGTTCGGCTGAGCTCACGGCCGAAGCCCACACCCCACACCCCACACCCCATCTCTGATAACTGAAAATAATGAGTCTAGAATCTACTGCTAACGAGGCGATTGCTCATAATTTAGAGCAATTCCTGCTAGTTTTGACCATTTCCTTGAGTGTCGCCACTTTATCGAGAACCGTTGCCTTCCTCCGCAAAATTCCCTACACCCTGCTGTTAGTTATTGTCGGTATGGGTTTAGCTTTTTTAGATTTGCGTTTGGTCAATCTTTCCCCGGAATTAATTCTGGAAATTTTTCTGCCTCCCCTCCTTTTTGAAGCCGCTTGGAATATTCCTTGGGCTAAATTAAAGGAATATTGGGTTACTATCGTCCTTTTTGCCGTTATCGGGGTGATTATCTCCGTTTTGGGGGTTGCCTATCCCCTACATATCTTTGCTAATTTACCCCTATCGATCGCTTTTCTCTTGGGGGCTGCCCTAGCTGCCACCGATCCCGTCTCTGTAATTGCCCTATTTAAAGAATTGGGGGCCAGTAAAAAACTAACGATCCTGATGGAAGGGGAAAGTCTCTTTAATGATGGGGTCGCTGTGGTCGCTTTCGTCCTCTTGGTGGGGATTCCCTTGGGAGTCGATACCTTTTCCGTCCCCGTGACGATCGCTCGTTTCTGCACCTTTGTGGGGATTGGCATCGGTGTGGGTTGCGTGATCGGTTTCGGCATTTCCTACCTTACCCAACGCTTCGATCTGCCTTTCGTGGAACAGTCTCTCACCCTAGTTTCTGCATACGGAACCTATCTCGTCACGGAAAAATTAGGCGGATCCGGTGTGATTGGGGTGGTAATTGTCGGGATTATTCTCGGTAATCTCGGTTCGCGCATTGGTATGAGTCCCCGCACGCGCCTGGTAGTTAGCGAATTTTGGGAATTTATCGCCTTTTTTGTCAATTCCATCATCTTTTTACTGATCGGTGATCAAACCCGCTTTGAGAGTCTTGGTAGTCACTTAACCGGGATTTTAATAGCGATCGCCGCTATGGTGGTTTCCCGTCTGTTCTCAATTTTTGGACTAGGGGGAATTAGTAACCTAATTACGGGCAATAAGATCAGTTTCAAGGAAAGAACGGTGTTATGGTGGGGAGGATTACGCGGTTCGGTTTCGATCGCCCTAGCGTTAAGTGTTCCTACGTCTATCCCCTACCGTCAAGAAATTATTGACGTGGTTTTTGGGGTGGTTTTATTTACTTTATTGGTGCAAGGATTATCTATACAATGGCTATTAAATGCCCTCAATCTTATCGGTGATCAACCAATTCGCACCGAATATTCGGCCTTAATTGCTCGTCAAATTGCTTTAACTAGGGTGTCTAATTATCTGCAACAACCAGAACGTTTTCCCGATATCGATCCCGAATTTTATCGCGACAAAAAAACTCTGGTGGAAGGACAATTAAAGTCCTTGGGCGATCAGTTGCAAAAATTACTACAGGAACATCCACAATTAAAAGATGTGGTGGCCGAACAATTTCAAGATACTTTACTCGATATCGAAGCTAATACCTACGCAGAATTAATTCGAGCCGGTCGTTTAAATGAAAATCTCGTTCCCCTTTTAGTGGAGGTAGAAGAAGAAAAAGAGATGGTTTAATGATCAAGTCATGGAAAATCAAAGAATTTTTGCTAAAAATTGCTGAGTTCGATCGGATTGGGGATGATTAAAAAATTCTGCTGGGGGGGCAATTTCCAAAATTAAACCCTGATCCATAAATACCACTCGATCGGCCACTTCTCGCGCAAATCCTACCTCGTGGGTGACACAAACCATGGTCATCCCGGATTTGGCTAAACTTTGCATCGTTTCCAAGACTTCTCGCACCATTTCTGGGTCTAAAGCTGAGGTGGGTTCATCGAATAACATCACCTTCGGCTGCATAGCTAAAGCGCGAACGATTGCCACCCGCTGCTGTTGTCCTCCCGATAACTGAGGGGGATATTTAAGCGCTTGTTCGAGAATACCAACTTTTTCGAGGAGTTTTCTCGCTATTTCCTCCGCTTGCGCTTTTTTCCAACCGCGCACCCACATCGGACCGAGGGTGACATTATCTAATACCGTCAGATGGGGAAAGAGGTTAAATTGTTGAAAAACCATGCCGACTTCCTGACGGATTGCCTCGATATTTTTCAGGTTGTGGGACACAGTTATTCCGTCAATAATAATGCGGCCTTTTTGATAGGATTCCAACCCGTTAAAAGTGCGGATAAAGGTGGATTTTCCTGAACCAGACGGCCCCATAATCACCACAACTTCCTGTTTATTAACGGTGAGATTGACTCCCCGCAAAGCATGAAAGCGGTTATCGTACCATTTTTCCACAGCTTCGGCAATTATAATCGGTTCACTGTTGTGAGATTCCATATTTTTGAGAGTTTATTGATTGTCTGTATCGGGAAACCACTGTTTCTCAAGAATTTGTGTCAGAGAGTAGGGGCAAATTATCGGTAAATTTTTTAATCCTGTCTTTTTTTCGGCAATTAAGCGGGCGTTTTCATAGATATTGTCTAACTCTAGTTCTAGAAATTTGCTTAAATCGCTTGTGAGCTTATCTTCTAATTGTACTCGAAAAGTGATAATCTCTGCCGCCCAATGATTACTATTTCTTTCTCTTTCTGTTGTCCAAAATTGATAGAGTAACAGCTGGATTATTATCGATAAACTTAAACTTTTAACAGTAGTTTTTTCCCTTCGTCCCCAAGCTGCCAACTCCTCGATTAAATGTTCGTAATCTACCCGATCGAACTGACGATTTTTTAATAACTCGATCGTCTCGCTTAACCAGCGATCGTACTCCCGTTCATAAAGCTGTTCTAAAGCAAGCATTGTCCTTGATCAAATGGCGACATTATTAAAAATAACCCGTTACTAGGAATGATAGCACAAAAGATATGAACGGTACGGGATTAGTGTAAATATTTGTGAATTAATAATGATGACAGTAAAAAATGCTTGACCATGAGGTAAAAAAAAGGTTAAATTATGGTTAGGCTGAGAAGATAAATCACACATCCTAGATAATGAGGCTATCATGGAGATCGATAAACTCAAAGCAATTGCTCAAAAAGTTGAAACCTCTCGTTCTCAAATCCAAAACGAACAGGCAACCAAAACAGCTTTTATTATGCCTTTTTTGCAAGCATGGGGTTACGATGTATTCAATCCCATGGAAGTTCACCCCGAATATAGTGCAGATTTAACTGGATTAAAAGGGGAAAAAGTAGATTATGCTATTTGTTTGGACAATCAACCGATTATTTTGATGGAATGTAAAAGCTGTCATCAAAATCTTGAGCATCCTAAACATAGTTCCCAACTGCATCGATATTTTAACGCAACTGGAGCTAACTTTGGAGTTTTAACTAATGGGATTATCTATCGGTTTTATACGGATATCGTCAAGGATAATATCATGGACGATAAGCCATTTTTTGAGTTTAACATTCTCGACTTTGACGACTCTTCTGTTAACGAATTAAAACGATTTTCTAAATCTAGCTTTAATTCTGACGAACTAGAAGAGGTTGCTCGCAATTTATTGCACACAAAAGAAGTTAAAAAAGTGATTGCCCAGCAATTAAATGATCCTTCCCCCGAATTTGTTAAGTTTTTTGTTAGTCATGTGTATTCTGGGGTGAGAACTGCATCGGTTGTCGAAAAATTCAAAGAAATTATTAAGCGTTCTCTCAAAGAGTATATCAATGATATCATCAAAGAAAAATTTGAGGAAGTTTTAGGAAAAGAACCTGAACCAAATCCTCCTGATACACCAGCATTAGAAGATACTCCACCAGAAGAAACAGGGGAAGATAAAATTAATACGACCCCCGAAGAATTGGAAGGATTTTACATTATTAAATCAATTCTACGGGAAGAAATCAATACCGCACGCATTCAATTCAAAGACACTAGAAGTTATTTTGGTATCAACTTAGATGGAAAAGTAACCAAAACAGTCTGTCGTCTGCGCTTCAATGAAAAAACTGGCAAGAAATCAATCAGTATTCCCGATAACGTCGAAACTGGTAAAGAAGCAACCACCAATATAGACAGTCTTGATGAAATTTATGGAGTCGCTGAATTTCTGAAATCTCGTATCCGCTATCTGACTCAAGATACTTATAAAAGCAAGTCAGAAAAAACGGAAAGTATCTAAAATAATTAGCCCCTATCTCTTTAATGACCGCAATATTTCTGATGATTGGTGGATTAGCGAGCAAACTTCAACACAAATACCATCACTACAAAATCTCTTAACTTTCCTGAAACAACTACTCAAAATGGAGTTGATATAATTATATTTATCTGCTGAAAACTTGGGGAGTTATACCAATTCTCCAAAGTCTGACTACAGAAGTTTAATCCCCCTAAATCCCCCTTAAAAAGGGTGACTTAAATTCGATGTGTAGTTTTCATTTAGAGAAATGGTATTATACTAAATCCGTTGAGTATAGGCTACATATCAGGATAGGCAAAAGGCACTCATGCAAAAGGGGGAATAAATAATCAGTCTTTGATAACCAGATTTGGTATAAATTAAGTCTGTCAAAGCTTAGAAAAAAAGCGAACTTCTCTAGGGAGAAATTCGCCTTAATTTCCAGAAACTCTGAATTTATTAATTAGGCACGAGCTTCGAGACGACCGTAGAAAATGCCGCGAATTTTCACTTCTTCAGCATCTTTTGCGCCTAAATCTGTATCAGAAGGCTGTTCACTTTCAAAAACACCAGCAAACTCGCCGGTAGAAGCGTCAACTTTAGTTACCTGTAAAGACATAGTACCTTTACCCAGTTCCGTCGCTTTGACGTTAGCACGCTGGAAATCTTGACTATCAGCACTAGCGGGTAAAGCGACAGCATTATCATAACCCGTCACCACACCCCGACCTTTGGGATCCAAGAAACCAGCACCACGATAGGAGGGAACTTTAAAGTCGCCTTCAAAATCCGTGGAACTGTTAATCGAGTTAAAGCCGGCTTCGGTTTTGCCGGTGAAACCTTTAATGGTAAAGAAGAGGGGAACTCTTTCACCTCCGGGTAATTGTACGGTAATGGGTTGGAAATCGATACCGTCTTCTTCCTTGAGGGTTAAAACACCGTCTTCACCTACGGTTAAACTCGCTGTCATCTGTTCTAAACTGGTGGTATCTCTGGTTAAGAGTTTACCCGGGATAAAAGTGGCCGCTTCCCGCTTATTAATGGGTTCACCCTTGACAAAATATTCTTGGGGTTCCAAGCATAAATCTGTCACCACATAACTTTCGCCGCGTTCTAAGGGGAGAGTACCCCGGGTGAACTCGGAAATCTGCGGACATTTGTTAGCTAATCCCGTGTTTAAAATTTCATCATAGGTTAGCTCGTTTCTATTCAGGACGGCATTAGGCGCGTCGCTACAAGCTGTCAACACCCCCAAGCACAAGGCTAAAAAGGCAACTAACAAGGCACGAAATCTCATCTATGTCAACCTCTCTTTGTCAATCTTTACAATTACTACCCTTGATCCATAGCCTGATGAATTATCGAATCGGTCGGGCCAATTCACCGAAACTCAGTTTATCAAAGATCCGTGACCATTGAGAAGATGGGGGACAGGAGACGGGAAACAGGAGGCAAGAGGCAAGAGGCAACAGTAAAGAGATTGGAGGAGATTCGGCTAATCGAAGAATAAGCAGTTTAAATACGTCTTAGCTTAGGAGTCAGTCCCGATGAAAAAATTTTCACCACCACAGATGAAAGAGGTTTCCTTCCCCACACCCCACACCCGTTCGGCTGAGCTCACGGCCGAAGCCCACACCCTACACCCCACTTCCCCACTTCCCCACTTCCCCACTTCCCCACACCCGTTCGGCTGAGCTCACGGCCGAAGCCCACACCCCACACCCTTTTTCAAGTCAGAAGGCTCTAAGTAACTCATAGCTGATGACTGATATGATTGGTGTGACTGTTTTCAGATGCAGAAATTTCGATGAATAGCCCATTGCCGGGAGATAATAGCCAATTAGATAGCCAACTACATTCCCTTGTAACGACGGTGACAGCGATCGCCCAAGAACAGCAGGGAGATTGTAACGGTTTGTTAATGTTGCTGCGAACTTTAGAAAATTTACATCGGCAAATTCGCGAGCAGATGTTCGAGCCATCTTTACCCAATACCCGTAAGGACTTATACGGATTACTCCGGGATATCGAGGAAACCGGGGGATGGCCCTATATAGAACGGATGAAGTTACAAATGTTAATGGAAAAATTATTAGCCAGTGAAGTCGGCGCGCTCGATTCGGCGGCAAAAACCGATGATCGGGAAAAATGAGTTTCCAGAGGTTACGGAGCGGGTTACAGTATTGGGAAAATGGATATTTTAGGGGTAGTTCGTAAATCATGACCACCGTGAACCCGATTAAATTTGGAACCGATGGCTGGCGCGGGATTATCGCCGCCGATTTTACTTTCGATCGAGTCGCTCTGCTCGCTCCCTTGGCGGCTCAGGTTTTAGCGGATAATTATGGTCAGATCACGGGTTCGCGGACGATGATCGTCGGCTATGATCGGCGGTTTATGGCGGAGGATTTTGCTCAAACTGCGGCGGAATCGCTGCAAAAAGCAGGTTTTGATGTGCTTCTCTCCCAATCCTATGCTCCCACTCCCGCTTTTAGTTGGGCAGCTCGATCAGAAAATGCTCTCGGTGCGATCGTGTTAACCGCCAGTCATAACCCGGCTAAATATCTCGGTTTGAAAGTTAAAGGTTATTTTGGTGGTTCTGTCTCGCCGGAAATTACCCAACAAATTGAAGCTTTATTGTCTAATCCGCCGCAATTTAAGGCAGCTGCGGGTAAATTAAGCACTTTTGAGCCATGGTCAGGTTATTGTCAGGGTTTACGCCAAAAAGTTAATATTGCCGCTATTGCCAACGCGATCAAATCGGGACAACTAAAAGTTTATTCCGATGTCATGCACGGTGCGGCGGCTACCGGTTTAGAGCGTCTTTTGGGGGTGGGGATCACGGAATTACGCGGCAATCGCGATCCTTTGTTCGGTGGCGGCTCTCCAGAACCTTTACCGAGAAATTTGACGGAAATCATCGATAAGCTGGCTCACAGCGCACATTTAGCTCCTTTGCGAGTAGGTTTGGTCTTCGATGGGGATAGCGATCGAGTGGCGGCGATCGATGGTCGGGGGAATTTTTTAAGCACCCAAAATCTCATCCCGATTTTAATCGAGCATTTAGCCGGCAAAAAGGGAATGAGAGGGGAAATTGTGAAAACGGTGAGCGGTTCCGATTTAATCCCCAAATTAGCCAGTTTATACGGTTTATCGGTCTTTGAAACCCCGATCGGTTATAAGTACATCGCCGATCGAATGTTGACCACTCCTGTGTTAATTGGTGGGGAAGAATCCGGAGGTGTCGGTTATGGTACTCACATTCCCGAACGGGATGCTTTATTATCAGCTTTATACGTTTTGGAAGCGGTGGTAGAATCGGGCCAAGATCTAAGCGATCTTTACGCGCAATTACAGGATAAAACTGGTTTTTATTCTGAGTATGATCGCATTGATTTACCCCTAGCTAATATGGAAGCTCGCGATCAGTTAATTACTGCTTTGGATAAGGAACCCTTAAGGGAAATTGCTGGTAAACAAGTGACTGATTGTAATCCTATAGACGGTTATAAATTCCGTTTAGAAGATGGCAGTTGGTTGTTAATTCGCTTTAGTGGCACAGAACCGGTTTTGCGTCTCTACTGTGAATCTTCAACCCTCGATCGAGTTCAGGAAATTCTCGCTTGGGCAAAATCTTGGGCTACCTATATCTAATAGAAAACGGGTTTCTTGAAGAAACCCGTTTTCTATTCTATTATTTTTTAACGCATTCAATAATACAAATATCTTCTTGAGTCGGAATAATTCGATTTAATTTTAGTCCCGCTTGACTCAACAATTCCTCAAATTCCTCTGCGGTTCTTTCCTTACCTCCCGGACACATAACTAACATATTTAGGTCTAACATTTTAGCGGCCGAAGGATTATTACCCGCAGGAACAACCATTTCCAAGACCAAAACTTTACCGTTACTATCTAAAGCTTGACAACAGTTTTTCAAAATAGCAATCGCTCGTCGATCATCCCAATCATGAATAATATGTTTTAATAAATAGCCATCTCCTACCGATGGTACGGATTCAAAAAAATTACCCCCAACGGTTTGACAACGATCAACAATGCCATGTTTTTCTAAAGTGGGTTGACAATGGGAAATTACATATTCTTCATCAAAAAGAATTCCTTTGAGGTGGGGATATTGCTCTAGGATTGTCCCCAACATCTCACCGTATCCCCCACCCACATCTACTAGGGTTTGAAATTCCGAGAAATCATACACGGCTAAAATAGCTTTCTCCTCCGACAAAGAAAAACTATTCATCGACTGTTCAAAAATCTCTACATCTAGCGGATGGGTTTGAAAATATTCAAAGACCCCCATCCCAAAGACATCATCAAAGGATGGTTGCCCTGTTTTAATACTATGTAACACATTTCCCCAAGCTTGATAATGGGGGGCTTCTCCTAACATAATCGCTGTCGCTTTTACTGACCGGGGATGGTCACTAGATAAATGTTCAGCTAAGGGAGTTAGTATAAACTGTTGAGATTCAGTTTCTTGAAAAATTCCCACACTAGCTAACCCTCTCATCAGTCGATATAAAGCAGCAGGATTAGTCTCCGTTAGGGAGGCCAACTCTTGACAAGATTTCGCTCCTTTGCTCAAATGCTCGGCTAGACTTAATTTAGCCGCAGCATAGATGGCCTGAGATAGCCAGTAACCCGAAACCATTTGGGTTAATTGAAGATGAAGAGGGGGTTCAGGTAAGGACATAAGCGACTTTTACGGGAATAAAATTAAACATTACCATATAGAATAAGCTGCCCGCGCATTTAAATTGCCTGTTGAAATGAGGCACTTTTGCAAGGGTCAAGACCCACCTAACTCCCCCAACTTCGGGGGGTTGAGGGAGATTCAGCTAATTTCTAAACGCAAGTAGAGAGATAAACACAAAATTTCAATCCAAAATTTAAAGCGTGTTTCCATTCAATTAATTTCTAAGCGCGAGTAGAGAGGTTAATTCATGAATTAACCCTACAAATGTTTCCATTCAATCAATTTCTAAGCGCAAGTAGAGAGCTACCATCACCAGACGGTGGCCTGTTCACTCCGTCCGTTGTCAGGCATTCCGCTCAAATCTTTTTTATCCTTCCATTTTCCGCCCCAATTCATTTGCTCGTCTCGTCCCTTATTATCGCATTGCCAACAAGCGTGAGCCACACAACGTTATAAGCTGTACTGAATTTAAACTGCCTATTGGAAATTTTAGGACAAATGCTCAAACTGCCTCTCCCCGCTCCTCTGCAATCTTAACGAATAATTTAGATAGTCAACAGCTTACCTGTCCTTGTGTGGCTTGCGTCGTCTCACGCAGGATTGGGTTGGCGAGGATAGATCTGCTCGGCGCGGTTGAACAAGATCCAGCTGGTCAGAATGTACTTGTCTTGCGACTCCGGCACATTGCCGCGATGGGTGTGGGTAAAACTGGCGGGAGCGATCACCATCGTCCCAGAGGTTGGCTTGAGCTTCCGTTCTTGGTACAAGAACTCGGTCTCACCACCGCGCTCTACATCGTTCAGATAGAACATAAACAAAAGGACGCGATGGAGCGTCTCAGCAGCTGGGTCGCAAGGATAGATTTCCGAATGCCAGTAGTAGTAACCACCGAGACTCTTCCAGTATTTCTGAACGTTGATCGCTCCCGGTCGAAACATTCTGAATAGGTACTCGGCGAGTTCCGGGTCTGATGCCGCCCCAACATCCGCAGCTGTTAACGGCCTGAGCAGTCCAGTAGCCCGATCTTGCAAGCTTAATGCAAACGCACTGGTGATCAAGTATGGATACTTGCGAATGTACAACATCAGGTGACGCAGTGTGCTGTCGAGTATCTGACTGTGCAAATCGCTCCACTCGGAGAGGCCTGTGATGGTGATGTCGGTGCTGTTCTTCTTGGATTTGTCGACTCCATGACCGATGCGTCCATCCGACTTGCGATCGCTGGCCTCGAAACGATGCCTGATCTCTTCGCACAATTCGGGGGGTAAAGCATTTTCGTACATCTCGATAAAGTCAGTTGTCATTCCAGTTTTCCCACCCCAAAGCCCTAGATACCTACGCACGCGGTCACGGATCCCATCTGGTTGATTATTATAACAGGTTTGCGTTGCATCAAGACCTTTGCCCGTATCTGGAAAAAGGCAGATGCACGCTGAGGCAAAGGTTTCACGTTTCCATTCAATTAATTTCTAAGCGCGAGTAGAGAGTAATTATGTAAGGATGATTCATGAATCATCCTTACATTTCCATTCAATTAATTTCTCTACTGATTAGAGAGGAAAATGAAAACAACAAAAAGGACTATTCATCTAATTAAGTGTTTCCATTCAATTAATTTCTCTACTGAGTAGAGAGTCATAGCACAAAAAACCCGATCTAAAAGATTGGCATATTTCCATTCAATTAATTTCTCTACTGAGTAGAGAGATACCTAACCGACACACCGAGATATTGAGGAAACGTGCTTTTCCATTAACTTCTAAGTGCGAGTAGAGAGGGCCAGTAGGCAAACGCCTGACCAGGATTAGGGTTCAGAAGCTAGTTGCGACCAATAGACTAATTATAGCTACATATAGTCATACCGTTAAGCGCATAAACCCCAAAATGCTTGTCCTGTGCTAGATCGAGGGATTTTACCAGATAACGAGGTTGTAGCCACCCACCACTAAGCTGTTGACTATCTAAATTACTGGTTAAGACTGCAAGAGAGAAGGGAGCAGGGAGAGGAAGCTCGATCATTTGTACTAAAAATCCCAATACGCAGTTTAAATTCAGTAAAGTCTATCCAAATATAATAATCATAGAAAAAAATCTATACTAATAGAAACTCAGACAGGATAAGCTTTTGAAGCCTTTTACTAAAAATCTTTTAAATATCCTGTTATCTTCAAGGATTCCTAGGGCATATTAAGTGTAACGAGAAGATCAGTCGGCAAAAAGTTGAGGCGTTTGTGGCTCTGGGATACTGGCAAGCGAAAATCTGGGGATTACTACAATATCCCGTCTTGAAAGCACTACATAGCAACTCAGGACGCGGCGGTGACAGCTTTTGGAGAGATTTAGAAGTAATGAAGTTGTGGGGAAAACATAACCCCGAAGAATCGACTAAAAAAATTCTTAAACAAATCAAACTAGCTGACTATATCACCTCGGCCAGTGATCGAGCCGCAATCTCTAGTTTAACCCAATTCGTTAACTACGATCAACGAACAGGTCTAGAATTGCGTCATCTCCTCTCCGGAGAACCCTTAAATCTCAAATTAGCTAACACAACCCATAAGAAAATCGCTTTTAACCGCACGGATTACTTAAAAGAACAAGAAAACCGACTATTTAACCAAATTCCCGCCAGACTACGCACAGGAATCTCAGAAAAAGAAGCCAAAGAACTATTTTGGTGGTTATGGCGCTGTCTTCCCCAAGCGGCGACGAAATTGCTCAATGACGAAAATCTGCTCCTAATGCCCGCCGAAACCAGAATACCAGACGGATCGATCTGGAGTCATGCCAGTGTAACGGCGGCCATTGCTGGATCCCTAGCGGGATATGATCTCACCAGCGAGGATGTGGTCAATAAATGGCCGACGGGAAAACAATTATCCCACCCTTATCTCGTTAGTTTCACCTTTTCCCCTATCCAAGAACTAATCAAAGCCAGCCGCAAAATGGGCGATTTTTGGGCAGGTTCTTGGATTCTGCACTATTTATCCGCTAAAGTCTGCTGGCAACTAGCCCAACAATACGGACCCGATAGTTTGATTTATCCCTCTCTCTACGCACAACCCTTAATCGATCGATGGTTATTAGAAAAATACCCCGATTTTAGCTCCTGGATCGACCCACCCGGCGATCAACAATTACTAACCGCCGGATTTCCCCACATTATTATCCTCGTCTTGCCCAAAGATAAGGTCGCGGCGGCCATGCAAACCGCTAAATCTAGCTTATTAAAAGAATGGAAAGAAATTAGTCAGCAAGTTTTCGAGAAACTTCAATTAAAAGAAAATAGTCGTACCTGGGACAGTTGGTTAAATGCCCAATGGCAAACCTATTATGTGGGGGTTCCCATCGGTAGAGAAGATCAACCCCTCACCAGTGACGAAATTTACCAAGAAAATGAAAATATCGACGAAAATCAAGCCGAAGACCCAGAAAAAGCGCAAAGCTGGCCAGATAAACAAAACGAACTTTATAATCTCTACGATCAAAAAGCTCTCTTCTTAGAAAAAGAGCGGGAATTTCTGCAAAAAGCCGGAGAATTACGTCTTCAGAACTGGAAAAGACCTCCTTTTAGCTCTAATGTTGGTTCTTGGTGGAGTAGCGCTTTCGAGCAAAACCTTTCTGCCCTTGCTGCCGTCAAAAACGCCCGCGATTGGCAGATTCCCACCGCTTTCGGCCCCCGTTCCACCATTTCTGGACTTGGCCCCGTCGTCCATCCCGATAGTAACAACGATTGGATTAGCGAAAAAGCAAGCAAAGAATATTGGCAACGAAATGCCGGATTATTCGATGGGATCGAACAACTCAACGCCACCGAAACCGTTAAACGCGGATTACACCTAATCCTGCCAAAACTCTTAAAAAATAGCGACCAAGAGCGTCTAGATGCCGCTTATCCCGATTTAACCGTGGGAGTCGCCGGTTATCTCAAAACAGGCGGTGATCTCGACCATTTTCATCGAGTTTGTCGCACCATCTCGCGTAGGTTAAGAGAAGACGGCAAAAAGATTCCCCCGGCACTTACCCAACCGTGGGGAATTCCCTACATTGACGATCACATCGAACCAGAATATAAACGTTATCACCCTCGTTTTCTCAATGCGGGATGGTTAGTAGAAGAACTAGAGATTGCCGATGAAGAAGTGGCTAATTATCGCCATCAATTCAGCCAATTAATTGACCAAAACTATCCCAACAATAACCCAGCTGATTGGTATGTTATCGCCGCAGGAGATGGTGACGGAATGGGGGAATGGTTAAAAGGCAAAAAAATGAAACCCTATCGAGAATATATCGCTAAGTCACTTCATCAATACGCCGATCATCCCCCGACCGAAACCGATACCCTAGAAAAAGAAGTGCAGAAAGCTTTTGCCGATTTTGTCACCCTCGATAAACGCATCGGACCATCTACTCATAGCGCCCTCAGTCGCGCCCTTTTAGACTTCTCTAATCAACTCGTTCCCTACCTCACCGAACAGCGTTATGCGGGACGCTTAATCTATGGTGGCGGCGATGAAGTTCTCGCCTATACTAATCTCTGGGAATGGGATAAATGGTTATGGGATATCCGGCAATGTTTTAAGGGAGAAAAAGACCCCCATGGGGAATTTGATAACGCCGGTGACTATTGGCAATGGCAAGGCGAAAAACCTGCCGAAAATCTGGCAAAACGTCCCCTATTTACCATGGGAAAGCGGGCGACTATCAGTTTCGGTATTGTCATCGCTCACTATTCTGTCCCCCTTGCTATCGCCCTAGAAAATCTCTGGGAAGCCGAGAAAAAAGCCAAAGAACACACCTATAAAGGCTTTGACGGCAAAAAAGTCAAAAAAGACGCTGTACAAGTGCGCGTTCTCTACGGCAACGGTAACGTCCTTGAATCTACGGCTAAGTTTGATGTTTTCCCTCTCTGGCAAAAACTTCTGGCCGGTAATTCCGATGCCAGTTTATTCGAGGCAGTGGCCAGCCTTTGGCAACAGCATCCTGTGCCGATGATAGAAGCGATCGAGGTTTGGGTAAATGCCTTCTCTACCCGTCGGGAAAATCTAACAACAGACAACAGAGAATTTCAAGAAGATCTAACCAACTTTCTCAAACATCTTTGGTTAACCACGGAAAATGATCCTAACGATCTTAACGAAGCCGTGGGTAGCTGGATGAAATTAGCGGCTTTTATGACTCGAAAAAGACAGATTAAGATCGGAGATTCCCTTTCATGTATTGGTACACAATCACTCCCCTAGATGTACTTCTCTTACGCGATGCGAAACCCTTTAGCCCCAAGGAAAGAGCTTGGGCTGGAAGTACATTTCCCCCCAACGGTCACACGATCGCTGGGGCTTTAAGCGCTTTACTAGATCGCTCTAAAAATAGCTATTTTAAAATCACTGGTCCATTCCTATCTTTTGCCGGAGATACTTTATATCTACCCCGTCCTTTAGGATTCGCCAATTCTGATCCATTAATTCCTATTTCTTGGAGTGATAATTTAACGATTTCAGAAAACCATATATTTTGGGATCGATCAAAACCCGCCCCCTTAGCTAAGACTGAACTTCGCAAAAATTGCCAAAATCGAGAAAATCAAGAGGAAGAAGAGAACGAAAGTAAATATCGTCAGTATCTACCTTGTGAAGTTATTCTCGATTATTTAAAAACAGGAGCGATCGATCCCTCTCAGTGGTTAGTCAAGCATAAAGGAGAAGATAAACCCTGGCGAGAAGAAATTCGTTCCCATAACGCCATAAAACCGGGAAGCAAACGGGTAAAAGATGCCGATGGATACTTTGTGGAAAAAGCGATCCGAATGCTACCCGGTTGGAGTATAGCGATCGGAATCGATGTTAATATTCCCACTCCCACAACTTTACGGTTAGGAGGAGAAGGACACCGAGTTATGCTGGAAAAATGCGATCAGTTAGGTCAACAATGGGAACAATTAAAACAACAATCTGATGAGAACTTTAAACAAATAAAAAAAGCGATTGCTTATCTCGTTACCCCCGGTATTTTCGAGCGACGTCACGATAATAATCAAGCCATTTGTCGCTCTTGGCCCTGGGAATGGAAACTCGCCCATACTGTTAATAGTAATCAGAAACCGGGTAATCTAGTCAGTGTCGCAACCGATCGAGCTATCCCCATCAGTTGCCGCATTCAATCAAAAGAAAATATTAGCATTCCCGCCCCCCAAGTCTTCGCCGCCCCCCCGGGTAGTCAATACTATTTAAATCAACCCGAGCGCCTATTTCAAGATCAGCCCGATAGTCCCGAATATCACCAACGCTGGCGCAAATTAGGCTACTCGGAATTACTTTGGATCAACTATAAGGAGAATAGTTAACCTACAGGATCGAAATAGAAGTGCTGAAAATTGCGTTAATGATTCTGATGACAAACAATCAAAATGGTCATTATCTCACTTAAACAGAGACTTTTAGCTCTCTTAGGTTTGGTGGGTAAAATGTATTCTAAGATACAGTCTTGCTGTCTCTGGAGTGGAAGGAACCACTCCAGAGACAGAGGACACAAAGATTGATCGCTTCTATAGTTAAGTTAAACTGATCAAACAAAGAATAAGCGAGCCGACTTTTTGCCCTTACTCGTTTGATTACTCCATGATGCCATAACTTCTGGGGCCAATGCCCTTCAAACTGGTGACAGAAATCATCTACAGGATCAAATAAAGCCTTTAAACTAAATATTAGGACAGGTTATCGGAATTTTAGGTTACTTTCAGCTTACTAACCGTCCTTTTCCTTATCCTGAACTCAGGTTAATTAATCATGAACTTAATTCACTTTTATCTACTTTCTCCCCTACACACCGGAGGAACCACTCAAGAGGGGAATCTAGTCGGTATTGCTCGTGAATCCCATACCACTTTACCCTATGTTCCCTCCAGTACAATTCGCGGGAAAATCCGTTCTTTAGCTACCGAAGAAACCCTAAAATTTAAGTTATTCGGTAATGACATCGATCAAGATCCAGAAAACTTGGTACAGGGAGACATCTGGATAGGGGATGGCTCGATTCTCTGGTTGCCCGTCTCTTCTCTAAGTCACGGTGTCGTCTGGATCACTTCGCCTTTACTTCTCCGTCGTTGGACAAGATTAACTAATCCTCGTCTGACAATTCCTCCCGAATATAGCTGTAGTTTTAAAAAGGCCAACACGAACGTCTATCTCAAGGATGCCATTCTCAAAGATAATGATCTAAAAGACTGGTCAACTTGGTCAATTTTTATTCCCAAAAACTCTGTCAGCAGTAGCATTAATAAAGTCTTAGTATTACCCGATCAGCATTGCACGACTCTCATTCAAATGAGTTTATGGCGACAATTTAAAATTAAATTAGATAAGCATAAATCCGTCGATGGTGGATTTCGTTATGAAGAAGCTATTCCCCCCGATACCTTAATGTATTTTCCTTGGGGTGTCACCTCTCAAGCTAATAAAACCAGACAACAATCCCAAGCTGATTTTAAACGGTTATTAGCAGATAATGACATTCTACAAATCGGCGGACAAGAAAGTTTAGGACGCGGTTTCATTCAACAATTGTAGAGGTAATTTATGACAGCTAATCTTGCCTTAGCTAAATGGTCAGTGGTCGATTATCATCGCATGATTGCGGCGGGAATTTTAATTGATCGGCGTGTAGAATTACTGAATGGAGATATTCTCGAAATGAGTCCAGAAAGCCCTTTACACAAAGATAGTGGAGAAGGATTAGCTAATTTTCTCCGTCAACGTCTCAAGGATAAAGCATGGGTAAGAGAAGCGGGTCCAATTACCCTAGAAAACTCGGAACCTGAACCCGATATCGCTGTAGTTCTTCCCCCTCGTTCTCGCTATCGAGATCATCATCCCTATGCCGATGAAATTTTTTGGTTAATCGAAATTTCTGACTCAACTCTCAGTAAAGACTTAACCGAAAAAAAACGCATCTATGCCCAAGCTGGTATTGCAGAATATTGGGTAGTTGCCATCAAAAATCGAGAGATTTATGTTTTCCGTCAACCCATAAATTCTGATTATCAATATCAAGAAAATTTTAGTAAAGGAACTTTATTTGCTGCTGCATTTCCCGATATTGTTATCTCTCTTGATGCCCTTTGGTCAGGGAATATTTTTTAACTTTTGGAGCCAAAATAACCATGACATTCGACCCTAGAACGATTAGCAATCCCGTGTTCAAGGCCTTACAAGAATTGTACTTAAATACTGGTGATGATAGTCGCCGCAAAGAACAAAAAAAACAAGCTCTTGAACTTTATATCTATCTTTCGACTTGGGGAATGATGCGCCTAAAAGCTGAGGAAACTACCCTAAATCAAGAAGGAAAAAAAGAGGTCGTTAAAAAGTATTTTCAATGCCTAGAAGAGTTATCTCAAATAAATAATCTTTCTAATTCTCAAGGATTAACTACTCTCAAAGATTTATCTACTGATGATTATCTGGGGTTAACGGGTTTAGGATTGGAAATCGCTCAAGAATTTAGCTTCTGGGCTAACGCCATCTATTCCGATGTGGAAAGTGGCGACTAGCTCAGACAAATTGTCACCACAGTTTTTATCATTCATTAAACCAGAAAGAAAATTTATAATTATTATGTCCCATAGCCCCTTACCACGCCCTAATCGCCTCCAAAAACCCACCCTAAAAAATCTGGCTATACAGCAGCAAAATAATCACCAATCCCCCCAACAGCTCCCCGGGGGTGGCGGTGGCGGCAATAATAATCCTCCTCAACCCTCACCCTGGTTAAACACCGAAAAGGAACCTCAACCTGACCAATCAGCCAGTTTTGTCGAATATCTCCGTTGGATGCGTGCTGCTGACTATCCACACAAAGATGCGACTAAAACCCAAATTCTGCAAAAAGCCCAAGAAAATGCTAACTACACTCAGCGTCTTGACCAACTCAATCAGCGTACCCAACTGTTAGCGAAAGACGGAATCACTTTTCAAGTCAAATCCACTTGGCGCATTCGTGTCGGTGGTCATCGCGGACCGGAAGGTATTCTTTTACCTGCTTTTGATGGCCTCGGAATGCCCTATATTCCATCTAGTACATTGCGCGGTGTTGCCAGAACCCAAGCCATCCGAGAAATCATGGCGGAAAATAATCTGGAATGGAAAGAAGCTGAGGAAAAAACTGCTCCCTATTTTGGTGATATAAACGCCAAAGAGAAAAATAAAACGGGTAAAGTTATCTTTTTTGATGCCTATCCTTTACCGACTAAAAATGGTGGATTAGAAATAGACATGACTAATAATATTTGGTCATGGAAAGATGATTCTATGCAATATTCTCCTAACCCTAATCCTTTTTTATCTCTCAAAGAACCAACTTTTTTAATTGGTTTACGTCTAGCTAGTAACTGTGAGGGTAAAAAGATACTTGAACAGGTACAACAATGGCTTAATAAAGGGCTACAGCTTGGTATAGGTTCACAGGTAAATAGTGGTTACGGTGAATTAAAGCCAATTGATGATAATATTCATCCTGATAATAATAAAAATGACAACGATTCGAGTTTTTATCGATTAAATTTCGAGCTAGAAGGTCAATTAATTCATGGTTATCAAAGATTCACCCAATGGCAATGGAATGACCGACGCAATGAATGGCAAATGCGGAGCGCACCCGTTGCAGAAGTTCGTCCGACAGCCTTTAAATCGATGCTGCGATACTGGTTTCGTGTTTTGGCATCTGGAGTTTTACCTATTAACGAAGTTCGAAAGATTGAAGCTGAATTATTTGGTGCTATTAATCCTAAAAAATACGGTTATCTACAAGTGAATATTCTTGAGGGTAAAGTTACCCAAAAAGAACCTCGAACCAATGCTCAGGGTAAAAATGATCCTTGTGGTGAACAACGGGGAACTTTAGTATTATCTTTATCTTCTGAAACCCCAAAAGATAAACAAGAAGATGTTAAAAAATTAGCTAAATATTTGCTTTGGTTTTTAGCTGATATGGGTGGTATTGGTCAAGGTGCAAGACGACCTAATTATTCTCGCAAAACTCGTGAATACGCCCCCTGGTTTCGTGGTTCGACATTGTATATTGACAGTGAAGAAGTTTTTTGGGCAATTCCCGATGATGTGCAGGGGTTTAAACAACAATTTCAGCAAAGATTGCGAGATTTTTATTGTATTTTGGATAAAATTAGTGAAACCAATATCAATACTAATAATCTCAGAACAGTAGATCAGGTTTCACAAAATCAATGGATTGATGCGGCCGATAGTAACTGTCAAATTTTTGTCTGTGCAGGAAATGAACAAAGAGGTAAACCCCATGCTTTAGCGATTCTTCACAGTGATACTTTGAAAATTACCGGTAAAAATGGTCAAAGAGAATATGATGGTAATCTCTGTGGTAAAGTCAGTGGTGGAGCTAAACCTTCTCCCGTGTGGATTGCTGATTTAGGAAATTACCAGATAGTTACTGTATTCGGCGCTAATCTGAATCCCCGTCAAGAGTTTATCAAACAATTAAGAAGTAATACAAGTCCTCAAAATTTTGCTCAAATATTCCCTTTATAATCTCATGAAATCAATTTTAGTTGCAACGATCGGAACCAGAGATTTAATGTTTCAAGTCACCACTGGTGACTGGTATAATATTGGCGATGATCGTATGAAAGGTGATATTCTCGGAGAACAGATAGAAGTAGTGTCTGATTTAGCTCTGACCGAAAAATCATCTTTTCGAGAAATATCCCAATACCTTTGGGAAAACATTGAATATTATGGCGATCAGGTAAAACCAGTGATTCTGGGTAAGCTTTTGGAAGATAAAATCAATGATCTCGAAAAAGTTTATTTAGTAGTAACTGATCAAAATGAAACAGTAAAAGAAAGAGAAAAAGATACTCTTTACTCAGGAGAATTAATTAAGTATTGGCTAAATAAATTAAATTCTGATTTGGTAGTAAATATTCTCTATATAGGTAGAAATGATGAAAACCCTTCTAACTTCGAGGAAATGTTCCGTTGGTGGCAACAAGTATGGAAAGAAAATATAGAACCTCAACCCGATCAACCCATTTTATTGTGCTTAAAAGGTGGGGTGGGGCAAGCTTCAGAAGCGTCGAGAATTTCGGGATTGAGTTTTTATGGAAACGATATTAAATTCTATGAATTTATTCCCACCCCTTCTAACAATCAAAAGGGAATTTCTTCAGATTACACAGGGCCTTTTTTAGGGACTAACTATCTTTGGGATCGCACTCGACAACAAGCCCTACAATTATTAGAACGCTATGATTATGCTGGTCTTCATAACTTAGTTAAACCTTACTATGAACAAAATAAACAAAAATGGAAAGAAACTTATGCTCTAATTAAATCTGGAGTAAGCTGGAATCAAGGACAATTTGAAGATTTTTTTCAATCCGCTTCTTTTAGTTTCAATAATCAACAAAAAGAGCAGCATCAACAATATTGGTGGATGGCCTATGAACAAGCTTATACCGCAGTAGTTAGACTAAAACAAAAAAATACAACCGAGGCTATGCTTCATAGTTTCCGAGCGGTAGAAGGCTTAATTTATGAGTGTTTAAAACATGAATTTAAAGACTATATGGTTAATTCTGAATATACTTATTCATCTTTACAATCATCTGTGTTGAATAAATATCCTGCTCTTAAAGAACTTTTTGTTAATAATGGCAATCCTGTCTCTGAAATTAAGCTAGATAGTCGCACTCAACAGAGATTAATAGAGAAGTATATTGCTCTCACTTCTCCCCAGGCAAACTTTAAGGATTTAAAAGCTTGGGGTTCTGAAGAATTGCGTAATCATAGAAATCGATTATCTCATAAATTAGGTGGCATTAGTGAGGGAGAATTATATCAAGCTTGGGGAAAAGATACTTACAATCAAAAAGACTGGGAAAAGCGAATTTTAAATTGTCTCAATCTAATCACAGAAAATAAATTTAATTATTTATGGCAAGGAAGTTTATTTGCTTCTATTCATGAGAGAGTCAGAACAGCTATCAAAAATTATAATGTTGTTTAAAGTACAAAATGCAATTAGCTCCTACAATATACACCCGGGATGCTGCCGATAAATGGCTCTCTTATTCTTGGTGTGATCAGTTTAACTTATATAAGACCGATCGATCTTTGTGTCCTTTGTGTCTTTGTGGTTCGTTCCAGTCCCTCGCTGGCAAGACTGTATCTTAGAACACATTTTACCCACCAAACCCTAAGAGAGCCGATAAATTAGCCAGTCAAAAGACTATTTAGGGTGTGCTGAATAAATCTAAAAACCTTGTTGGATAAGAATTTTAGACTTTTTTCCCATCAAAAAGTGCCAGACCTTGGGGTGATCGGGGGGGAAATTTAGGCACTTTTTCCCTGAAAATTAGGTAATTGACCCCCTGAAAATCGGTAAAACCCTACACCCCACACCCCACACCCCACACCCCACACCCTACCCCCACGAAAAACTTTTTCAGCAGACCCTATTTAAAAATCCAATTCGTCTAACCCCGATTCTGGGGAAGAAAAGCGACTGCGAGGAGATTTTTTCGACTTTCTCAAAAAAGTCGGAATAACTGCGGCCATAAAAAATCCTATTCCCAAAGAAAAAGCCAATAAAATGCCGATGGGTACTTTAATTGACTCAAATTGTAGAAACTTTAAAGAAACTGGTTGGATATTTTGGATAGCAAAAACTGCCATAGTCATAATCCAACCACCGACAATAGCACTAGCTAAAAAATTAGTGATTGTATTCATGCTTGTCCTCGCCAGGTTTGTAGGATATTTTTTAACCTTTTGTAGGCTAAGTAGGTAGGCTTGAAAAATTATCAGATGCCCCCCTTATTAAGGGGGGACTAAGGGGGGATCGGCACCCCCCTTATTAAGGGGGGACTAAGGGGGGATCGGCACCCCCCTTATCAAGGGGGGCTAGGGGGGATCGAACCTAAAATCCATTTTTAATTTAATTATAACCAGCTACTTAATTTGGGAGTTATACCCCTATTAATTTAACCTCCGTGGGGCGGAAATTACCGTTAATTGACTAAAACGTTACAATTGTCGATCGATCTCAAATAAATCTTGATCGCGATAATACAATTATAGTCTGATCGCCCTAAGCTAGAGCTAGTAAATATAAATAGCACCCTGTTGATTGATGTTAAAGGTGGTATAACCGGGGGTACTCCCCGGAACTTTGGTGACAGTAATCGTGACTAAATTATCTTTATTGACTTCTACGGCATAGATTAAACTAGAAGAATCGGGATCCGAGGCGGCATTAGCCCGATTAATCAGAATATATGCTGGAATTACGAAACCTTTTAGGGTTGTCTCCGTACCAGGAGATAATAATTGGGGAGAGGAATCAATATTGGCCGATAGGTCATAATTGAGGTCAATATCGGTTTGATTGATGATTTTAATCTCCACAGGACGACTCATATTCACCCTAGCGACAGGCTGCCAAGGACCCGGTTGAAAGGTGGTAGCGGGGGGATTTTGAGCGGGTAAAGAGGGGGGAAAAACTAATCCCAGACTTAACACGAGGGAAAGAGTCAAAAAGCGATCGCATTTCATAGATAAATCCTGGTCTAGGGTTGTCATCCTATTTTAGGGAGGTATCCCCAGTGTTTTATACTTAAAGTAGAAGCTTTTGAAATTGTCTATAGCATTGATTGATCAGCTATCAGGGAAAATCCTAAGCTTCCCTGATTTTGCTCTATAAACAAGGCTAAATACACCGATTTTTCTCTAGAAGTTTCCCTAGTAACCCCTATCAACGGTTTAACTTAGGTTGAGATTGATTATATGCCTACCATCGACATATCGGGAGTATCCCACAGTTACGAGTTATTTTCGCCCCGAGCGGATAAACCGGTTTTAGTCTTTATACACGGTTGGCTGCTGAGTCGTCACTACTGGCAGCCTTTGGTAGATATTCTCTCCCCAGACTATCCCTGTCTAGTTTATGATCTCCGGGGCTTTGGCGACTCCCAAAAAATCACCTCTAACAGTCCTCCTAGCAGTTATAACCTTGAATCCTACTCCCAAGACGTTATTACCCTTCTGAACCGCTTAAACCTCGATGCCGCTTGGTTAGTTGGTCATTCCCTCGGTGGTAGTGTGGCTTTGTGGGCCGCGGATAGCTGTCCTGAACGGATTAAAGGGGTAATCTGTATGAATGCCGGCGGCGGCATCTATCTAAAGGAGGAATTTGAGCGATTTCGGGAAGCCGGAAGACAGATTTTAGAGAGAAGACCGCCTTGGTTGCCCCGTGTTCCCTTGATTGATGTTTTATTCTCGCGGATGATGGTCAAGCAAACCCTAAGTAAAAAATGGGGCAAACAGCGAGTGATTGACTTTGTCCGGGCCGATTACCAAGCGGCTCTGGGGTCACTTTTGGAAACCACCACTATCGGCGAAGTTCATCTTTTACCCCAGATTGTCTCCCGTCTCCCGCAACCGGTCTATTTTCTGGCGGGGAAAGAGGACACGATTATGGAAGTTAAGTACGTTAACCATCTGGCCAGTTTTCATCCCTTGTTTGAAACTGGCGGCAACGTGATTGAGTTATCCGATTGTGGTCATTTTGCCATGCTCGAACAAACAGCAGCGGTGGCCGAAAAGATGATGGCTATTTTAAATCAGCATCGGGGTTAGGGGGTTTAAGTGTTGAGGTTTTAGTGGAAATTTCCCTATCTCCCCATTTCCCGATTCCATCCACAGATACTGTTATGAAGTGAAAATTTATGTAACAATGACTCTATAAGGGCGATTTTTTACCGATCGCCGAGGCCGTCTATTAATCGAATCGATGTCTTTGAAGAACGTAGTCCCAAACTGGAAACCTGACTTTCCTTCCCCATTCTTGCCACTACTAGCGGAATTTTTCTCCTTTTTGTGTTACCCACGGGAATTTTTGAGCTATTGCTGAGATTGGCATTTTGTCACTTCCCGTTAGTTAAATCCAACAAAAGAAGCTGTTTAGGAGCAATTTATGTTACACCGCAAGATTTATCAATTCTGTATGGATGGTCAGGAAGTCTGCATTTTCTTGCGCGATCAGCAAAGATGGATTGATAATGCTCGTATTGTCGATCTAGAAAGCGATCTCGTCACCATTCGCTACGAAACAGAAGAGGAAGACGAGATTAGTTCTTGGGAAGAAATGGTGCGTTTAGAAAGTATCGGTGCGGTGAGCAGAAAACTGGCCTCCGTGTCGCGGACGAATCCTGATATTAATGTCTCGGAAGATTGTCCGGAAGCAGAACAACTTTATCCCCATTCTCCCGATAGCTTAGATTAATTTTGTCGATTTAAATTACAGTGGCTAGAAGTCCCGAGGTTTGAACAGTGGCCAAGGGACTTTTAGGGGATGGAAGGGAAGAGAGCCGGAAAGAATCAGCACTTGTTCTAAAATTATCGTCAAAGCCGCCAGATTTTCTCTATTATAAGCTGCAGGAGCAAAATGAATTCTAATCCCTACTTCCATGCCAAGGATATCTATCAAAAATTTGTGGCAGTAGTAATAGTTTTAATTAGTTGTTGGTTAGTGACTTTTCCCGCCTTGGCTGGATCCGCCCCTCTAGAAGTTAAAATTAGTCTAGGATCCGGGCAAGGAGAATTAAAATTCTTTCCTAGTCAATTAGACTTTATTGCTGGACAAAAATACAAATTAATCCTCGATAATCCCAGTCCCACTAAACATTATTTTACCGCTAAAGACTTCGCTGATGCTAGTTGGACCCAGAAAGTTGAAGCGGGAAAAGTGGAGATTAAAGGGGCAATTCACGAACTAGAATTAAAACCTAATGCACAGGCGGAATGGGTGATAGTTCCTCTCAAAACCGGTAAGTATAAATTAATCTGTACTATTCCGGGTCATGCCGAAGCGGGAATGGTGGGAGAAATCGCCATTAATAACCCATGAATTTAAGAAAAATTGTCTCCTTTGCTTTCCTATTATTTATTCCCCTATCGGTGGTCGCTAGTCGTCTTAATTGGGGAGATCAAGCTATTTTTATCGCCGCCGCTTTATCGATTATTCCCCTGTCAATTTGGTTAAGTACGGCCGTCGAAAGAGTTGCCGTAGTCACTGGGCCAACTTTGGGAGGATTAGTTAATGCTATCTTCGGCAATACTACCACTTTAGTTATTGCCTTAATTGCCCTAAAAAAAGGCTTGGTGGACATCGTACAAGCCAGTATTACCGGCAGTATTCTCAGCGATTTATTATTATTTATGGGCATGGGAATGCTCACGGGAGGAATTCGCTACAAAGAGCAAGAATTTAAACCGATTTTAGCGCGGGTAAATGGTTCTTCCATGACTTTAGCAGTAATAGCGATCGCTTTACCAACTTTGGTAATTTATACTTCTAAAGTGGTGGAAGTTGCCGATATTCTCAGTCTTTCCCTAGTCACCGCCACGGTTTTATTAATAGTTTACGGGTTAACTTTATTATTTTCCCTGAAAACCCATAGCTATCTCTACGAAGTGGGATTAAGTAACGAAAATACCCCCGACAATCAGGTTAGTGAGGAAGAAAAAGCTCAAGTCTGGATTTGGTTACTTGTGCTGCTTACTTCCACCGTAGCTGTAGCCTATGAGTCAGATTTATTTGTTAATGTAGTGGAATCGGTTATGGAAGGATTTAATCTCACTCCTCTCTTTATCGGGGTGATTTTTATTCCTTTAATTAGCGATGTTTCTGGAATAGTTACCGTCATTCAATTAGCCCTAAAAAATCAGATGGATTTAACGGTTTCCGTGGCTATGGGTGATAGTTTATTGGTGGCTTTATTTGTGGCACCTTTATTAGTTTTTATCGGTCAATTTTGGCAGCAACCGATGGATTTAAATTTTAATCCCTTTAACGTGGTGGCTTTAATTGTAGCGGTGGTTGTCACTAATTTAATCAGCTTTACTGGTCGTTCCAATTGGTTAGATGGAACCCTATTACTAGCCACCTATTTAATCTTGGCCGTGGCTTTTTATTACCATCCCACCTAGCCAAAAAAGAGATTTAGGTATTTTCTGAGATTTCTGTCTTAAAATGGATCGGTATCACCTTACTGCCGCAGGATTGCTGATGATGAAAAGAGGGTTTTGGTTTGTCGTCGGGTTAGTAGTAACGATAATTCTCCTTCCTTCCCTAGTTCTTTCTAATTCCATCGGTGAACAGGGAATTTATGCCGATCGCCTGCGGGCGGAACCCTATAATTTATTAGGGCGAAAAATTGCCATCGGTCAAGTAGAAATCGGCCGACCGGCTCAGTTCGGTTATGATAAAGTGGCAGCTTGGCAGCCTCCCTATAAATTAGCCGGTGTTTTTTTTCGCGATCAAATTGCCAAACCCAACACCTATCTAGATAATCACGCCGCTATGGTGGCAACGGTGATGGTCAGTGATGATAAAAAAATCCCCGGAGTGGCCCCAAAAGCGAGATTATATTCGGGGGCGGTGGGTTCTTTGCGACGCGGCGGACAACCGGAAGAATGTCTTACCAGTCAAAATATTGCCCGACAAAATAGCGGTGATGTGCGAGCAATTAACTTTAGTTTTGGGGAATCTTTGCAAAGAGATCAGCGACAGGAACCAAAATTAGATGGTCAAGCTTTATTAACTCAATGTGTTGATTGGTCATCGCGAGTTGATGATGTTCTTTATGTAATTGCCGGTAATCAAGGTAAGGGAGGAATTCCCATTCCCACCGATCATTTTAACGGCATTACTACCGCTTATACAGCCAAAAGAGAAGGAAAATTTACTAAAGTTGATTTTGCTAATATTAGTGCTTTGCCGGTGGGTATTGGTCGCAGTTTAATTAAACGGGAAATTAATGATGGTTTGCGGCGGTCAATTAATTTAGTTGCCCCCGGCAATAAAATAGAGCTTTATGATCTCAAAGGTAAATTAAATACTGTTAGTGGCACCAGTTTCGCCGCTCCTCATATTACGGCATCCGTGGCACTTTTACAAGAATACGGCGATCAACAAATTAATCAAAAAAATCCCCATTGGAGTCTCGATTCTCGTCATCATCAAGTGATGAAGGCAGTAATGCTTAATGCTGCCGATAAAATTAAAGATACGGGCGATGGGTTACGGTTAGGTATGAGACGGACAGTCTTAACTAAGGACCAAAAAACTTGGTTAGAGTCCGATGCTTATAAAGACCCGAAAATTCCTTTAGATATGCAGATGGGGACGGGACATCTTAACACTTTTCGCGCCTACCAACAGTTTAGTAATGGTCAATGGTCCGCCACAGAATCTATTCCTGCCATTGGTTGGGATTACGCTACAGTTACCGCTAATAGTTATCAAGATTATGCCCTAGAGAAGCCCTTAAAAGCTAATAGTTTTGTTTCGATAACTTTAGCTTGGGATCGTTTGGTAGAACTAATCGATACTAATAGCAATAATCTCTATGATATCGATGAAAGTTTCCGAGATCGCGGCTTGAATAATTTAGATGTTTATCTGTTACCTGCTCAAGAGGATAATAATGTTAAATACACCTGTGCTTCCCTGAGTGATAGTGATAGTTTAGAGCATATTTTTTGTCCTGTCCCCATCTCTGGAAAGTATAAAATTCGGGTTCAATATCGTCAACAAGTTAACGAGAAAGAACAAGCTTTTGCTCTTGCTTGGTGGACGGTTCCCGAATAATAAAAATGATAGTAAATCCTGTTTAAAAAGTATAGGAGAGTGGGAAGATGGGAGCGAGTTTTTCAAGTTCGATTGGCAGCTAACGGACTTGGTATAATTTAAATACCGAACAGTCTCTAAGATACACCTCGTTTTCTTTTAGGGATAACATCGTCAGGGATTCCCCAATAGTTTGATGCCTGAGACATATTATATAGCAATAATTCTTCGGGGATTTTTTCTAAAATAACTCGGTTGAGATTAGCGGTATTGATATTCATTGCTCCCATCACAGAAGAGCCAAGTTCTTTCGATAATAGCGGAATAACTGCATTACCAATCTCACGAAAACCATGCCATATTGTGCGGTGAAACTGAAACCAATCGGGGAATGTATGTAATCTGGCGGCTTCTCGTACAGTAATACAACGAGGAATAGAATAGTGAATGGGTCTAGGAGCAGTATAGGCCCCTTTATCACTATTAGTTCCGGCCCGGAGAGTATTGCATAAACCAGTGGGAGAAAGCTTGAAAAAGCGACTTTTTGGTTCCACTGTACCCGGTTCGGTTACGATAAATCTATTAATTGATCTTTGGGTATGAACTGAGCCTATATGTCCATAGATTTTTGTATCTACTGTTCTTTGATGGCAAAGTTTAAAAATATCCCCTGGCTGCACTGAATATTTTTTCCTCTTACCACTATAATCTAATTTTGATGCAGGTATGCCTAAATCAGTATCGATAAAGGCCGATATTGATTCTAAATCTGAAATCGCATCATAGACGCTGGTAAAAGCTGATTTTTTGGCTGAGTTTAAATCGACGGTCTTTGCCAGGGGATATTTAGCCATCGGCACGTCTTTTCGACTACCAATTAAGATTAATCTTCTGCGCTTTTGTGGCGCACCATATTCACTGGCATCAAGGATTTTAATTGGCTGATTGATTGCATAGCCAATAGCTTCAAATTCAGAGATTAACTCCTCTAAAAATTGTTTATGTTTACCCGTCGCCATGCCGGGGACATTTTCAAAGATAAAATACTTGGGTTTAATTTCCCCTACAATTCGCAGATATTCAAATACTAGAGAATTTCTAGGATCATCTATTTGTCGTTTACCAATCAGTGAAAAACCTTGGCAGGGGGGACCGCCGGCAATTAAACTAACATCGGTGGCATAGCCTTTTAGTTTTAATAATTCCCATATTTCTCTACTTGTTACTTTGGCTATATCCCGGCAAATAGTTTGACAATAGGGAAAGTTAAAATGATGAACCAAGGAATGGACTGCATCAAACTCCACCGCTACAGCAATATCAAATCCCGCCGCTTCTAGACCAAGGGACATCCCACCGCAGCCGGCAAATAAATCGATCGCAATTGGTCTATGTTTCACTTTGATGATTAGCTCTCTATTGTCTGCCTTTTATTATACTGTATTTCTGATAAAATTAAGGCTTTACGTTTTATTAACAGTCTGGTAAATAAAGGCAATTGTGCTATATTATTAAGCAATTATTTGAGCAATTTTTTTTCATCAATTTTTGGATCATTTGTTCAATTATCTTTACTTCAATAGTAATAGCTTATAAAAAATCCCGCCCCAATATTTGGACGGGACTAATAATCAATCAATAATTCAATACTACTCCCATTCTATAGTTCCGGGGGGCTTAGAAGTAATATCATAAACCACGCGGTTAACTCCCTTAACTTCATTGACAATGCGATTAGAAATTGTCTCCAATAAATCATAGGGAACCCGCGACCAATCGGCAGTCATTCCGTCTTCACTGCTGACTAAACGTAGGACAATGGGATAAGCGTAGGTGCGTTGATCTCCCATTACTCCCACACTGCGGACAGGCAATAAAACCGCGAAAGCTTGCCAGAAATCGTGATACATTCCCTGCTTATTAATCTCGTCGCGCACCACCCAATCTGCATCGCGCAAAATATTTAATTTATCTGCGGTGACTTCCCCTAAAATGCGAATTGCTAAACCGGGGCCGGGGAAAGGTTGACGACGAACAATTTCTTCCGGAAGACCGATCGATCGACCTAATTTTCTCACCTCATCCTTAAATAATTTTCGCAGAGGTTCGACTAATTTAAACCGGAGATTTTTCGGCAGTCCACCAACGTTATGATGACTTTTAATTTTAACCGCGACTCTTTCCCCGGTTTTGGGATCCACATTACTATCGGCCGATTCAATCACATCGGGATATAAAGTTCCTTGGGCCAGATAATCAAAGGGTCCCAAACGATTTGATTCTTCTTCAAACACCTGAATAAATTCATGGCCGATACGACGGCGCTTTTCTTCGGGATCGGTGACACCGGCCACTTGCGCTAAAAATCGCTTTCTAGCGTTGACATACTCGACTCTAATATGGAATTGCTCGTTAAATATCTGCATTAATCGTTCGGGTTCACCCTTACGCATGAATCCCTGATCGATAAACATACAGGTTAGTTGATCACCGATCGCTCGATGCAAGAGGAATGCTAAGGTAGAGGAGTCCACACCGCCGGATAAAGCCAATAAAACTCGCTTATCGCCCACTTTTGCCCTAATTTCTCGGATCGATTCCTCGACAAAAGCTTCCGTGGTCCAAGTGGGTTCGCATTTGCAGATATGATAGACGAAATTGCGAATTAAGGCGATTCCTCCCACAGAATGGACAACTTCCGGGTGAAACTGCACTCCAAAGAGTTTTTTCTGGTGATCGGCAATGGCCGCACAATCGGTATTATCGGTATGAGCGAGAATTTCAAAACCCGATGGCAATTCCACGCAGGAATCTCCGTGACTCATCCATGCGGTGGAACCGTCCTCGACATTGGTTAATAAATCGGTAGGATCGTTGATAAATAGGGATGCTTTGCCGTATTCGGCCCTTTTTGCCCGTTCTACCCTGCCCCCTAACTGCTGTACCATCAATTGCATCCCGTAGCAAACTCCGAGGATGGGTACACCTAAATTCCAAATTTCGGGATCACAGTGGGGCGCTCCCGGATCATAGACGGAATTGGGACCGCCCGAAAGAATTATTCCTTTCGGGTTGATTTGGGCCAATTGTTCGGCGCTGGTACGATAGGAGAGAACTTCGGAGTAAACGTTCGTTTCCCTGATTCTGCGGGCGATTAATTCAGAATACTGGGAGCCAAAGTCAAGAATGATGATTATTTGACGATTAAGGCTATTAGTGAAGGACTCTGAGGGCAAAGTCTCTTGGGGGGTGGGAAGGGGGGTTTGAGTTGTCACTGCGATCAAAAAAAGAAACTGGCAGGAAAAGGTTAAAGATTTGTGAACTAAATCGGCTATTGTTCTGAAAATAAGCTACAATAGTCTAGCCTTATTAGTTTCATTTTTTAAGACTAAATATTCCCACGATCATAGCACGGTCACTAGGGGGTAACTTGTAGATTTTGCAAAAATTTAATGCCATTTTCGCTTTTGCTGATCAAAGAACGAGAGCGATCGAATAAAATACAACCGACCCCAAGATGACCGTTACTGTGGTTATAAACGTATTCTTGGCAACGGCGATCAATCGTATTAGCCATTTCTCCATAGATGCGTTCCACCCAATTATCTCCCGTTTGCCGGTCTAATTGACGCAGATATTCCAGACCGTTTTCGCTGGTGCTACTGTCAAAAATTTGCTGGAGATGGGGGGTAGCTAAACCCATTTTAGCGGCGTAGGCGGTGAGAATTTCCCGACGACCATCGGCGAGATGATGGTGAGTCTGAAAGATTCCCCCGGCAAGTTTAATTAATTTACCGTGATAACCAAACAAAAGAATTTCAGAGATTCCCTGTAATTGTGCCTCTAATAACATCGGCCCGATCCAATTGGCTGTTTTTACCAAAATATCAGGATTAATACCCATTTGAGGGGCTAAATCTAAGCCATTTTCCCCGATACAAAACACCAAGCGATCGAAACGAAGAGATAAAATTTTTAATTGCTCGCGAAAGATTTCTAACTGTCCGGGGGCGCTCAGGGGTTGGGAAATGCCGGTGGTACCCAACAAAGATAATCCCTCTACCACCCCAAAAGCGGCGTTAGAAGTCCTTGTGGCCAGTTTTTTGCCTTCTGGAAGGATAATCGTCACTTTGATGCTTTCTTGGGGCAGTAACAGGGGTCTGAGGTTTTCTTGCAGCAGACGCTGGGCATAACTATAGATAGCTGATTTTCCGCCATTATCAACCTGTAGGCCGATTCCTTGACCGCCTTGAATCTCTATCTCTTGATTACCCGTTTTTCTTTCTACTAACGCCCATATAGGGGTATTTCTAGTTAAATCTAAATTATCCCCCGGATCGCTGCGGGTGATGGCTAGGGCAGCATCGGGGTTCAGTCGGGCAACTTGTTCGATGGCAATTGTAACGGCTTCTGGCGGTTCTAAAAGATTAAAAGTAACGGAATTTAGCTCATTTTCGCCGTGGAGATGCTGGAGAGATGCGATCGCACTGGCACAGGCAAAAACCGGTAAAGTGTAACCTGAACGGGGTGGGGAGATAGACATGAATAGGGTCGATAGCCAATCAAATTAGCCGTGATCTGATTATAGAACTAGGGGGCAACCGCTGCTATTTTTGATGATTCTTTGACATCCTCACCACCCGGGATGAGCGCATCTCAAACGCTATTGGCAATTGGCCAATTTTGTGATCCTTGTGAGAATTTCAAGGGATACTAGCAATCAGAATAGTTACAAACTCGACCCATTTGGTCGATTGTTGCTTAACAATTGAGATGGCAAATTCTCCTCAAATATGCCTTAATTGTCGGTAGGCAACCCACATAAAATGACTAATTCAAGTCTGAATTGGCGATTCTATATACCCCAGAGTCCCAGAAGAGCGATAAGCAGAATCATCTCGATCCCGTTACAAATCACTGATTACTGTTGACTAACTCCTGCTTAATTACTCTAGAATTTTGATGAGCAAGGGGTAAAGTAAACCAAAACTGTGAACCAACCCGCGGGGTACTTTTTACTCCAATTCTCCCAGAGTGAGCCTCGATAATTTGCCGACATTGGTAGGAACCTAAACCGATTCCCGTTAGGTGTTGATTATGAAGATTTCTTACATATAAATGGAAAAGATGTTGACATTGTTCCTCATCCATGCCAATACCATTATCGCTTAAAGTGCAGTAGAGCATATCTTGGTCAATACGAGCATCTAAAGCTAATTGAATTGGTGAAGGATTATGTTTTAAGGCATTATTTAATAATTGTTCAAAAACACTTCTTAGCTGACAAGGATCGGCATCAATAGCGGGTAAGTTATCGGGGAGAAGATTAATAAAAGTAGCTTGGTATAAATCAAAATCTTTTTGCCAATCTTTGAGCCAAATTTGCACCTGTTCTTTTAAAGATAGAGGTTGACGATGCAAGATTAAAGGCCGTTCTTCAGCAAAATGATTTTCTGATAAAGCATTAATTAAAGTTAATTGTCGATCACAACTACGCACCACCTGATCGAGCATTGCTCGGGAGATAGTTACTTTTTCTGTTTGCCGACACTGTAAATTTTTTAATAACATCACTAATCCCATAATCGAAGTGCGAAGATCGTGGGATACTGCCTGTAAAAAAACCGTTTTCATTTCGTATAAACGCTGAATTTCCCGGACTTTTTCTCGCAGTTCCATGGTTCTAGCTGCCACTTCCTGTTCTAAATTATTATTCAAGCTTTGCACCCTCTGATATAGTTGCGCTTGGCCGATAGCGATACAAACTTGGGTGGCTAACTGTTCTAATAATTTGACCTCGCTTTTTTGCCAATGACGGGGATGGGAATATTGATGGACAACTAAAGCACCTAAATGTTGATTATTAACCGTTAGAGGTAAAACTAAAGAGGATTTAACTTGCAGGTATTCGTAATAACCCTTGAGAGTGGGCAGCGTTTGCACCTTAGCGGTATTATCAGCAATAATTAACTTATCTAAAGAAAATAATTGTCCCAATTCTTCCAGTAATTCTGGTTCGGGAAACCAACCCATCAGCGAGGGAATCTCGGGACGACGGGACTCAGCGATTACCTTAGACCAACCCCGCTCTTGACAGTGACCGATATAGACTTGATCGGCATCGAGAAAATTTCTGATTTCCCCAACAATGGTATTTAAAACTTGATCTATATCTAAAGATTGATGGACTTTTAAAGCAACTTGTGTGACTAAATGTTCTCGTTCTAAAGTTTCATTTAAAGCTCGATCGATCTGTTGTCTTTCGGTAATCGCCGCCGATAAAAACAGAGAAGTTGACATGACAATGACCAAAAAGATTTGTAAGATCAGGACACCTCTGGTATGGTCGGGGGCCTGTAGGATAAAAGGACTGATTCCCCCGACCAATCCCATCAAAGCTAAAATAGATACTAAAAAATTGGCTATTACCGCTCCCCAGGTCTGAAAACGCATAGCAGCCCAAACCACAAAAGGAAAAGGCAGATATTCGAGGTACTGCACCATACTCCAATCGGGGTTAAGAAAATCCTGTTGACCACCAAAAACCACGAAAGTCACCACCGTTAGCAAACTCATACAAAGTAATGCCTCGCCAAGGCGTTGGGGTTGCCGGGGTTCCCGCAGGGAGTGACGATTGAAGCAAAAACGCAACAGCAGCGGCGTGGTCATTAAGATCCCCGTACTATCTCCGAGCCAGATAATGCCCCAAGACTGTCCAAATTGCCGCCAATCCCAAGTATTTAGCCAACTACGGGCAAAAGTATCGATAGTGGCATTAACTGCCGAGGCTAATAAAGCCGCTAAAAATACCAGTAAAAGGATATCGCGAATACGCTGTAAAGTGGCGGAAAATCTCAGATAATGCAGGAATTGCGCCCCTAACAGAGCCGATACACTGCTACCGAGCGCCGAAAATAGAGCTATGGGCCAACTGCCCCCTAAAAAGAAGGTTAGAAGCAAATCACCGATAAAAACGCCTAAAACTAGCCTTTTTCCCCCTAAAAAAACAGCAGTTAAGCCAATACCAGCACTCATCCAAATTGGGGCAGGTCGCGACCCTAAATTTAAGCAGAGATAGCCTAGCCAACCAACACCCAGATAAACTAGGGCAACAAGCACAATTTTAGGGCGATCTGATGAAATCCGTAGCATTTTCAGTTATCAGTTATCAGTTATCAGTTATCAGTTATCAGTTATCAGATTTGAGTTCTAAGTGAGCAGTATGTATTAAGCGAGCAGTATTAAATAGTAGTTTCCCACTGTCTTTTCACTGATTACTGATTACTGATTACTGTTTACTGATCACTGTTTACTGATCACTGGTCACTGAATCACTGTTAATCTATCTCCAGATTGCCTAAACTAGGAGTAGTTCTGCTTCATGCAGATGGGTGAAAACCGTACATTTTCCCGTTAGGAATCAAAGATTATGCGGATTTTAATTGTTGAAGACGATCCTTTAATGCAGTTAGGTTTAGAACAAGCACTCGGTGAACAGCCGGATTTTGAGATCGTCGGTCAAGCGAGTGATGGTCTAGCAGGGGTACAATTAGCCCTATCCCTACGGCCGGATTTAGTGGTCATGGACATAGGGTTACCCCGTCTCGATGGCATTGCGGCAACTAAACAGATTAAGGAGGGTTTAGCTAATGTTCATGTGGTCATGCTCACTTCCCACACTCTCCAACAGGAAGTGATCGCAGCTCTGGCCAGTGGCGCTGATGCCTATTGTATCAAGGGAGCGAGTCTCGATCGCCTTTTGGCCGCCATTGAAGCAGCTAAGGACGGGGCCACCTATTTAGACCCTCAAATTGCCCGTTTAGTCATGGATAATCTCAAACCGCCAGCAGTGCAACCTAATCCCAATCTAGCACTTTTATCGGAGCGAGAAATGGAGGTTTTAAAGTTAATTGTTGAAGGCAAAAGTAACGCTGAAATCGCCGAACAACTTTATTTAAGCACCAATACGATTAAAACCCATGTGCGGGGAATTATGAACAAATTAGCCGTTGATGACCGAGTACAAGCGGCGGTAATTGCTCTGCGTTCTGGTATTGTTTAAGGAGAAAATGGCGATTTACCCACAGGAATATTCTACCTCAATTGCTACTGCTACAATTGCTCAAAAAATCCCTTCAATCATTTATAATAACTTATCGACCTATCTTTGTTGGACAAACCATGACTATCGCTGAAAGCTTACCCCTAGTCGAGTCCTATGTAAACCCTGAGATAATCTTCCCAGAAGGCGAATTTTGGAGTGATGAACCACCCTTGGAAAGTAACCTACATCTACAACAAATTATTTTATTAATTCAGTGTTTAGAATGGTGGTGGCGCGAGCGAGAAGATTATTTTGCCGCCGGCAATTTAACTATCTATTACAGTCCCAACCAGAAAAAGTCAGAACTCTGCCGTGGTCCCGATTTTTTCGTGGTTTTGGGGACAAATTCCAACCCCAACCGCAGAAGTTGGGTAGTTTGGCGAGAAGAGGGCAAATATCCCAATTTAATTATCGAAATTCTCTCCGATAGTACCGCCAAAGTTGACCGAGAGGAGAAAAAACAAATTTATCAAGATATATTTCGCACTCCCGATTATTTTTGGTTTGACCCAGAAAGCCTAGAATTTGAAGGATTTACCCTAATTAGCGGTCAATATCAACCGATTACCCCCAATCCCCAGGGACGGCTCTGGAGTCAACAATTAGGCTTATATTTGGGTTTATCTGCCAATAAATTGCGCTATTTTACCCCCGAAGGGGAATTAGTACCCACTCCCGCAGAAGCGGCACAACAGGCAGAAAATCGGGTTTTAGAGGCAGAAAAGCGGGCTGTAGAGGCAGAAAACCAAGTCGAGCAAGAAAAGCAAAAAGCGGCGAAATTAGCGGCTAAACTGCGGGAATTAGGCATAGATACCGAGGAAAATCTCTAATCTTCTTTTGTTATTAAATGACTCTATTTTCGGTGAGAGGTGAGGGTATTTGATGTCATTTAGAGGCTGAATAGTTTACTAATCGCAGAAAGCTCCGCGCAAGCGTAAATTTTCCCGCAATTCCTCGGTCATACCCACGTTATCGGCAAACTTTGCCCCCTTCACTTTTGCCCCGCTAAAATTCGCTTGAGTGATGTTGACTTCAACCAAATTAGCTCCTTCTAAATTGGAGCCAATTAAATTAGCTAAAGCCAAACTAGAACGATAAAAATCAGCATAACTTAAATCGGCATTAGCTAATAAGGCTCCGCTTAAATCCGCTCCCTTAAAACTAGCATGACTGCCATTAATTTCGCTTAAATCAGCATCGGTTAAATTGGCCCCCCGCAGATTAGCTTGATAGAGATTAGCCATGCCTAAAGATATGCCACTTAATTCCGCTGCTAGGAGATTTGCCCCGGTAAAATCCGTTAGGGTATCCAGTTCAGCTAATCGGGCTAATTCGAGAAAATCATCACTAACAGCTGCATAAATTCCCTCGATTTGTGTCTGCAATTTCTCTAAATTTTCTGATGCTGCCGGTTGCGGTTCAACTAGAACATTATCTAATTCCACCTGCGATGATCCCAAAGAAATACGACTCAAAAAAGCATCAAATTGATTTTCCATCAGGAAAAATGCTAACTTTCGCTCTAAAATACTATGTTTATTGGGACTTAGATCGTGTTTCCATAATCCCGATGTTTCCGTGATACAGATATCGGCAGCTGTCAGCGAAAATTGCACCGTGAGATGATAAGGTTCTTCCTCCACACTGACGGTTCCTAGGTTAATCCTTTCGATCGCTCCTGTAAATATTGACTGAGGACTTTTGAAAGATAACCGCCATTGATGATTATTAATACGATTTATGTATAAATCTTGACTAGAAAGAGGATTTGGTGTTAGGTGACAATTAACTAAAACAAAATCTAATTTTCCTCCTTTTAGCCCCCATTTGATTTCCCCGCCGAGGAGAGATTGAATTTGAGCTTGTAGGTGTAAAGTTAAATATAAATCAAATTTTTGCGAGTCGGTGGCTACTGGTTCTAGGGTTAACGATACACTATCGGGATAGCGATCGAAGGCAGCTAAAAGACGCATAATCTAAAAAAGAAAAGTCAAAATAAACAGTAAAAAAGTGGTGTTTCTCTGGCTCCAAAGCCGAGAACTCACCCCTATTTAAAACAATAGCTGATTTTCTCGATCCTCGCTGAACATTTCTTCAGCGATCGCTGAGTGATTGCCCCTGAAAATCAAGATTAAATTAGTTGACTTTCTCTTTTTTGCCGATATTGCCGTCCGCATTAAAAAACATCGGTAAAAAGCGTTCCATAAACATTTGTGGATCACGATTCCAGGCTTTTTGAGCCGCTTCTACCCGGAATAATTGCAATTTCGGGTCGAGAAGGGTTTGGGGTAAACGTTCCATCAGATATTGAGGACGTTCCCAGAGTGGCATAGTGGCGGCGATTTCCATTAAATGACCGAAGCGGCGTAATTCTGCCCCCAGGGTGATATCCATACCCGATTCATAGGCGGCCTGTTCGATCGCTGAGTATTTGGCCTTAGCTTTTTCGACTTTTTGCCGATGTTCGGCGCTTTTTTGAGCAATTTTGGCTAACCAACGATTACCCCAACGCACATGGCCCGCTTCTTCGGGAAAGATTTTGGCGATCGTTTCCTGAATTTTCAGATTTTCCGGGGTTTGTTCCCCTGCTTTGAGGGCATAAATATGGGCGGCAAAGTATTCGCATCCCCGTTTTTCCGTGACGTTAATTGCCGCTAGGGCCGCAATCAGTCCATCTTCCCTTTGTTCTTCGCCTTGGAATTGATCTTGATCGAGAAGACGTTCAAATTCATCGATATAGGACAACCCCGGCGGTTTCCCCACATCGGCCCCCAATTCGATCAATAAATCGGTTAACCAGTAGGCATGGCGGGCCTCATCGGCGACGTGACGGGAAAGCTCCTGGATCAGTTCTTGTGGTTGTCCGTCTAGGGTTTCGATCAGTTCGGTCAGGTCTTTACAGCTACGTTGTTCGTTGTAGCGGTAACGGTTGAGGGTGACAAGATGAATTTCGCGATCGCTAATGACACGCTTCATGATGTCGCGAGCGCTCATCGTCTTCTTGAATTTACGAGGGTAAGCAACGGTCATGATTTTGTATCGTTTTGTAAACGGCTTCCCGTATTCTAACGGAGTTTTTTCCCGATCTGGCAAGGGAGCGGCAAGTGGCAAGCTTTTTTCAGTGATCAGTAAACGGTAATCAGTAAACTGAAAACTTACATCTGATAACTGATACTAAATCCGGTTATTAAAGAATGATTATTTATTCCTCCTTTTGCCGTTCGGACCTCGGCGTGAGCTCGGTCGAACGCTGAGCTCACGGCCGAAGCCTATTGCCTATTGCATGAGTGCCTATCCTGATATGTAGCCTATGCTCAACGGATTTAGTATGATAACTGATTCAAGTGGGAAACAAAATTAGGTGGTGAAAAAAAGATATTTGTCAGGAGAGTCACTATAAAAACATCAGTTTTAAAGATTTTTTTGGCAATTATTTTGATTAGGAAATATTTGACACTTCCAGGGGTGACAGAGCGACTAAAAGGCTCGCTGGATAAAGCGCATAGCCGTTAGACCTCTAGAAAAATCTTGATGTTTTCCAGCAGCAATTCTCATTTTGAAATAAATGATGAATTAACCCCTATTGCGAACCTCAAAGTTTAGTACAAGAGAATTATGTCGTCAGCTATAGGGCGATCACCAAAAAGAAAAATTGACCCGATTTATTATCAAAATAAAAATTTATAATTGTTGTCCGTTAAGATAAAATTAATAGGTGGAACTCTATTAGTTAGTCAAATTTCCTCAAGATGGCAAAAAAGGCAGCGACCGTGTTGGGTTTCGCTTTCCCCTAGAATTGAGAGGTTTTCTTCAACATATTTATTCGCTCAACCCAACCTTGTATATTGAGAGAAGTGGTAGACCGTCCCAACCTTGGTCAGAAAAGACCGCTTCGTAGCAAGGGTCACCACCATAATCTCCCTGACAAAACTCGAACAGTCGCCGGGGTCGTGGCGAAAACAATCAATTTTTAAGCTAAGAGACCGTATCGGGCAAGGATGAGTAAAATCAAGGGTATCCTCTCCAAAATAACCATTAATCCCGCCAATTTCTCAGGTTTAATCATGGAAAATATCTCTCAATGGGTAGGCATTGACATTAGTAAAGCGACCCTAGATGTTTACCTCCGTCCCCTCGGTAAAGCGATGAAAGTTGCTAACACAAAGGAGGACAGCTCTAAACTGGTCGAAACCCTAAAATCTTACACGCTCAACCTCATCGTTCTGGAAGCGACAGGAGGTTGAGAAACTGAACTGGTGATTCAATTACAAGAAGCGGATTTACCTGTAGCCTTAATCAATCCCCGTCAAGGAAGAGACTTTGCTAAAGCCACTGGTAAATTAGCCAAAACCGATGCCATTGACGCTCAAATCTTAGCTCATTTTGGCGAGGCAATGCAACCGCAAATATTAGCGGTTGAGTCGGAAGAATCTCGTCAATTGGGCGACTTAATTAGTCGTCGCCGGCAACTTGTCGAGATGCGGACTGCCGAAAAAAACCGACGGGAACGCGCTCGCGGTAAAGCTTTGGTCGATAGCGAAGCCCATCTTGAGTATCTCGATAACTGCCTCGAAAAACTCAATCAAGAAATTGAGGAATTGACCCAAGCTAACCAACAATGGCTCGAGAAAGTCAATTTACTCAAAACCGTGCCGGGGATTGGTCAAGTAATTTCTACTACTCTCGTCTCCGACTTACCAGAACTCGGTCAATTAACCGCCAAACAAATCTCTCGCTTAGTCGGTGTTGCGCCGATTAATCCTGATAGTGGTCAACATAAAGGTAAGCGGATGATTCAGGGAGGTCGCGCTCAGATTCGGGCGACTCTTTACATGGGGGCGGTGGTGGCTATGCGTCATAATCCGGTGATTAAAACCTTTTACGAACGCCTAGTCGGACGCGGTAAATCAAAAAAACTGGCTCTGACTGCTTGTGTGCGGAAAATCTTAGTTATTCTTAATGCAATGGTTCGCCAAAATCAGCCTTGGCAGCTTGCTGACAATTTACCACCTTGTTCCTAGAGATTCACACTTTTTGTTATCTCTGATCAAGGGTTGCGCTTGCTTTGGTTTAACCTGAGCGACTTAGTTTTTGCTGCGCTTTTTTTCTGGCTTGAGATTTTAGGTTCGACAGCAACTCCTTGATTGTTTTTTGAGTTACCCCTTGACAATCAAGACAGTCGCTATAATAACCCTAAAAGTTTACATCCACATGGGAAAAGGATTTAATTTATCTTCCGTCAAAGCTTCTTTTAACCATCCCATGCTAACAGGAACATCATACAATCTTCCTAGCCCTAAACGCTTCCACATATGACGCATTCCGGGGACAATGACTTTAGCTACCCTTAAACCAATATCAGGACGAGTCTGATCTAATACTAACATTTCCATCCCCTTTGACTCAATCTCTATAATTTGATTGATTAATTCATTTGTTCTACTTAAGAGATTACGCCATCATACCATAAAGTGACCCTTTGAATCTAATATAAATCTAATATAAATCTCATAAAAAGTTAATATTCTGCTCAAAAAAACATATTAGAAAAGTATTAATTTTAGAGATTGCCATTACCAAAAATAAAACTTATTCTGGTATCAAAGGTGATTAAACAAATCACTTTTAACCCAAAAGACAAGGCATTTTGCTTAAGGCATTATGGCTAATCTAAAAAATTCAGAAATGGATTTTTGATATCGTCTTGAGGATACAAAATCAACAAAAGTCTCAAAGGACATTATCTATTATGGCAAGTTACAAAGTTAATATCCCTGCTGGCCCCCTCTGGAGTAACGATGAAGCACAACAAGTAGGTCCGAGAATTGCAGCTGCTCATCAAGGAAACTTTACTGGTCAGTGGACAACCGTAGTTGAAAGTGCAATGAGTGTAGTAGAAGTAGAACTACAGGTGGAAAATACTGGAACTCATGAATTTAAAACTAATGTTTTAGCTGGACCTCTCTGGAGCAACGATGAAGCACAAAAATTAGGTCCGCAAATTGCAGCATCTTATGGTGCAGAATTTACTGGACAGTGGCAAACCATTGTTGAAGGTGTCATGAGTGTTATTGAAATCAAGTACACTTTCTAAGTGCGATCGCCTCTCTTATCGGCTAGATTGAGGTACGGAACCCAACACTATTTAAGGTGTGTTACTTCGGTGATGCACCTTTTACTGATCAGTGATAAGCTCCCCTATTTAAAAGCGTTACATCCACATGGGAAAAGGATTTAATTCATCTTCCGTCAAAGTCTCTTTTAACCATCCCATGCTAACAGGAACATCATATAATCTTCCTGCCCCTAAACGCTTCCACATATGACGCATTCCGGGGACAATGACTTTAGCTACTCTTAAACCAATATCAGCACGAGTTTGGTCTAATACTAACATTTCCATCCCCTTTGACTCAACAATTTGCTGACACAATTTAACATCCTCTAATAAATCATCACTGGCTAATTGTAAATAATCATAACTTTTTTTCGGTATTATTTTACTATCGGGAACTAAATAAGATTGATTGCTTAACCTTGCCGTTTGCCACCATTTGACCGCCAAAGGATCCGCAGAAGGATTGTAAATCGTTGTCCCATCTTCCTTAAAGGATAACACATTCGGTAAGATTTGATTAACCTCCGTTAACGCCCGACTAATAGCAATTTTTGGATCAAAATGCGCCCCATATCCTAATAAAATATCCTCCACTTCCCGCTTCTTTCTCGGACTAATAGCAGCAAAACAAGGGATATTCAAATCACTGGTAATATCTAACACCCATAGCTCCCGATTTAACCCCTCATAATATTGCTTTAATTGCTCAAAATATGGCTCATTAAAGCTCTCTAAATCAACGGAAGGTTTAACTAATTGATTATACCACCATAAAGCCACACAATCTCGTTCCACTAACTCCATAAATCCTTGTAAAATCGCTTCTTCTATCGTATTTCCCGCAGCGCAGCCATTAGAATCAGCCCAACAATCTAAGGGTTCAGATTGAGAATAACCATAATAACAATATCCCGTCGGTAAATACTTAAAATCTTGAGCAGTTAAAGACCATACAGGTGTCCAATCAATCATTCTAGTTTCATCAAAAGGTTCAGGGACTTTTTGAAACCATCCTTGATTCTTCCCATTCCATTCTTCTCGATGTTGATATTGTTTTTCACTAAAATTCATACATTTGTTAGGATGAATAGCTTTATCTACTAACTCTTGATAACTCGCTTTTTCTCTGATTTCATTCCCTTGAAAAACTCCCGAATAGCGCTCAATAGCTTCACAAAATCCACTTGCTTTTGCTTGACTATCTGTACGGCCTTTTCCCGCACTTCTACCTCCAATATTTTGCCGTAAACTGTCTAAATCATCAAAGACACTGCGAAAATGATGTTTCGCTACATAAGTATGAACTAAAGCATTCCCTTGTATCTTATTTAATTCTCGCACAATTCCCGTAATGGGACTGATAAGATGTTGATAGGTTCTTAAGGTTTCTTCAGGAGAACAAAAACGATGTCCCCCATCACTGGTAAAAGCCTTTTTACGATGTCCCAAAACCACAGGTAAAGGTGTTTTATTTAGAGAATATCCACAACTAGGACAGTTCGGACGTTTAACTAAAATATGCTCTTGAAATTGTAAATTTAAAGTATCATAAGTCATTATTGTTCCTTCTAAACGTTGATTTTTACCTTGAATAATCCACTTAAAAACCTCCATAGCCGTCAGATTTAAAACCGTCTGTATTGTCGCTGAAGAAAACCCTAAAGGGGAAATTAAAGAAATCTTATTTTCTCTCTGTCTAATGATAAATTCCTCCACTGGACGATTATCTCGTAATCTTTGAGCCAAACAATGCCAACAACCAGTTTTATCGGGATCAAATAAGGGACCAATCCATGCTAGGTTTCCCAGGGGATTAACTAATAACCAAGGCTTTTGCGAGGCTAAAGCTTGTTGATTAATACTCTCTAAATCAGGATGAAGATAATTATCGGTTAAAATAATGGTTAAATCCCCTTCATTTGCGACTTGAACTTGCAAGGAATTCAAAATATTGATCAAATCTTGCTGGGGAATTGAGCCTAGGCTTTTAACCGTAACCTTCAGAGATTGTAATCGTTCAAAAGCTTGGGCTTGAGAAACCTGAAGATGATGGCATAAAATTGCTAAATTAGACGGCAATAATTCTTTTTTTTCTAACAAAAACCCTCGTTTATATAACTGAAAAATCGCTTTTTGAATTGCCAAGCTATAATTAACAATAACTGCGAAGGAATTAGCATTATTGGGATTAATTTCCTGATTTTGTAAAAATTCTAACTGAAGAATTTCAATAATTTCATCAAGATTACGTTGACCATCAATTAATCTTACCAAACGATAATAAAGCGGCTCTTGGAAACAGATTGATTCTCGCTCAGATAGAAAAAATACCGTATTTGGTTCTAAGGTTTCAATTGAGTAGGCAGGATTCCAATCAAGCTGGTTGAACACAATTTTTACTCTCTTTTTAAGGGATAGTTAAGGTTGATTATATACCTATAATATAAGGTTGATAGCAGTTATCTTAATGGTGAGGTGCGAAGTTTTCGTTTTCGGGAACAGGGAACGGCGAGGGAGCAGCCCATTTATGCCAAAATATAAAAGCGATCGCTAAAATTGATTAAATTTATGCAATAGGATAGCAAATCCGCTTTTAATAGCATGATTAACTCCCAAGTTATCGATTGTTTCTCTCTTCTCCCCGTTCCCCGCTCCGGCACTCCCCACTCTCCTCTACCTTTTAAACAGGATTTGGTATCAGACCCCTAATTTCTTCCCTGCCTGAAATTTCTCAATTTCTCGGAATAAATTTGACTACCAAAATCAGGGTAAATAGCCCAAATATCAACTTAATAAAGTTTTAATAGACATTTAAGCCCTAATAGATTAATCTTACTTTTTTTAAAGCCGATATGCTGTCTCGCTAATCCTTTTAAGACTGGAAAACTTGGTATTCTGTCAGGGGTTGGCCGTGAGAGAGGTCAATTTTCAAGGATAATTTGTAACAGAGTGTTGAAAATTCCTTTAATCTTAGTTATGAGCGATCGCCCACCAGAACTAACCCTAGCCGACCAGGCCCCTGCCAACTACGAATGTCGCTCCTGCGGCTACGTTTACGACCCCAGCAAGGGAGATAGTAAAACCAACACTCCCGCTGGAACCCCCTTCGAGGAATTGCCAGAAACGTGGCGCTGTCCCGTGTGTGGTGTGCGTCGTTCCCAATTTATCAACATTGGAGCTAAAGATGCTCCTTCGGGATTCCAAGAAAATCTTAGCTATGGTTTTGGAGTCAATCGTCTGACTCCCGCACAAAAAAATATTTTGATTTTCGGGGCTTTAGCGCTAGGATTTGTTTTCTTTATTAGTTTATATGGTTTAAACTAACTCAAGCACTCATTATCTTTAATCTAACGGCTCTTGTGGCCCTGTAACCCATCGGGTACAAACCTTAATCCGTCCCGATTCCTTGACCAATACCTCTGAACCATTGATGAGAAAACTGAAACAATTCGTAATAGTTCTAGCTGTAGCCTTTTTCTGCTTTAGCTGTAGTAGTGTGCCATCCCTGAGCAATAGTCCTTGGCAAATCCTCACCCTCGACACTGACTCCACTTTTGCCGATATCGCCTTTACCAGCGACCTGCAGCACGGTTGGTTAGTGGGGACCAAATCTACCCTCTTTGAAACCAGCGATGGGGGGGACAGCTGGCAGCAAAAAGTCCTCAACCTTGGCGAAGAAAAAGTTAGCTTTAGCGCCGTCAGTTTCCACAACCAAGAGGGTTGGATTGTCGGTAAACCCTCGATTCTTCTCCATAGCGAAGACGGGGGCAGCAGCTGGTCCCGTATCCCCTTAAGCGAAAAATTACCCGGTTCTCCCTACGGAATTATCGCTCTGAACGACAAAACCGCCGAAATGGTCACGGATTTAGGTGCTATCTACCGCACCAAAGACGGGGGCAAAACTTGGCAAGCTTTAGTGGAAGGTGCTGTGGGTGTGGCCCGGACAATTGTTCGTTCCCATGATGGTAAATATGTGGCCGTTTCCGCACGCGGTAACTTTTATTCTACCTGGGAACCGGGGTCAACAGAATGGCAACCCCACAATCGTCTTTCTTCCCGCCGTTTACAAAAAGTCGGTTATGGTGAAAAAGGGGAATTGTGGGCCCTGGCCCGGGGTGGTCAACTACAATTTACTAGCCCCAATGATCTCGATACATGGGAAGATAAGGTATTCCCCGAGTTTTCCACCAGTTGGGGACTTTTGGACCTCAACTACCGCACCCCCGAAGAAATTTGGGTCGCTGGTGGTAGCGGCAATCTCTTGGTCAGTGATGACGGCGGCCAATCTTGGCAAAAAGATCGCGCGGTGGAAAGTGTCCCCTCCAATCTCTATCGAATTGTTTTTATCAATTCCGACAAGGGTTTTGTCTTGGGACAAGATGGGGTCTTACTGAAATATAATCCCCCCAGCGAACCGGCCTAAAACTTGTCTCAGGGTCAACAAAGTCTCTATTATAGAGATTGAATTTTTCAAGTCCTATCATTCCGAGGAGAACCGTCCATGTCAGGTAGTACCGGCGAACGTCCTTTTGGCGATATCGTTACCAGTATTCGTTACTGGATTATCCATAGCATCACCATCCCCATGCTCTTTGTCGCAGGTTGGTTATTCGTGAGTACCGGTTTAGCTTACGATGTTTTTGGCACTCCCCGTCCCGATGAGTATTACACTCAAGAGCGTCAAGAATTACCGATCATTAATGATCGCTTTGAGGCCAAAAATCAAATCGAGCAGTTTAATCAGTAGTTTACTTTAATTAAGGATAAAAACAATGGCTAGTGGTAATCCCAATCAACCCATTTCTTACCCCATTTTCACCGTTCGCTGGTTGGCAGTTCATACCTTAGCGGTCCCCACTGTCTTCTTTATCGGTGCAATTGCGGCAATGCAGTTTATTCAACGCTAGGAGAACAATTATGGAAAGAACACCTAATCCGAATCGGCAAGCCGTCGAGTTAAATCGTACTTCTCTTTACCTAGGTTTACTCCTAGTTGCTGTCTTGGGAATTTTATTTTCCAGCTATTTCTTTAACTAATTAGTCCCGATTTATTGTCATCGCAATTAGGAGGTGTTATTCATGTTCGCAGAAGGTCGTATTCCTTTGTGGTTAGTCGCCACCATCGCCGGTCTAGGCGTTATCGCCGTGCTTGGTCTTTTCTTCTACGGAGCTTACGCTGGTTTAGGTTCCTCTATGTAATTCCATTACGGGTAATTTCCCCCAGCAAAAAGCCGTTAGTTATAGAAATAACTAGCGGTTTTTTCAGTATTCGGTGAAAAGTAAAGCTCGATCGAACTTTAATACCAAATCCGTTGAGTAACGCACAGAAAACGGGTTTCTCGGAGAAACCCGTTTTCTACTCATGCACTCATGCAAAAAGGGGAGAATAAATAATCAGTCTTTAATAACCAGATTTAGTATAAATCCGTTTTTAATAGTGTGATTAACAAAAAAAAGGAGTCAAAGACTTGACTCCTTTAGTTATATGGATGATTTAGCTAAAACTAAACTTCTTGTTTACGAGTGCTAAGATCACCCAATTTTTGGAATAAACCGAATTCCACTTGTTCTTCCAGATCCGGATCTACCCCAGCGAATACGTCGCGGTAGATGGTACGAGAACCGTGCCAGATATGACCGAAGAAGAATAGTAAAGCAAAGACAGCATGACCGAAAGTAAACCAACCTCTCGGAGAAGTGCGGAATACCCCGTCAGACTTCAGGGTTTCGGTGTCAAACTCGAAAGCTTCACCGAGTTGCGCTCTACGCGCAAATTTCTTCACATCAGCAGGATCGCTGAACACCTGACCATCGAGAGCGCCACCGTAGAAGGAAACGGTAACACCACTTTGTTCGATACTCAGTTTCGATTCCGCACGACGGAAGGGAATATCAGCGCGAACGATACCTTCCGAGTCAGTCAGGACAACGGGGAAGGTTTCAAAGAAGTTAGGCATCCGACGCACGCTAAGGACGCGACCTTCGCCATCTTTGAACACAGGGTGTCCTAACCAAGATTTAGCGATACCGTCACCGCTATCCATGGCACCAGTACGGAATAAACCACCTTTAGCGGGGCTATTACCGACATAATCATAGAAAGCCAGTTTTTCGGGGATTGCTTGGTAAGCTTCGGCGATGGTGGCTCCGTTGGCGATGCTGGCCTCGACGCGACGCTCAATTTCTTCTTGGAAATAGCCCTTATCCCATTGGTAACGGGTCGGTCCAAAGAGTTCGATCGGGGTAGTAGCATTACCGTACCACATGGTTCCAGCCACGACGAAAGCGGCAAAGAAAACAGCGGCGATACTGCTAGAAAGCACCGTTTCGATATTACCCATTCTCAGGGCTTTATAGAGTCTTTCGGGGGGACGAACGGTTAAATGGAATAAACCAGCGATAATCCCGACGATACCCGCAGCAATGTGGTGAGCTACCACACCCCCGGGGTTAAAGGGGTTAAAACCAGCTGGTCCCCATTCGGGAGCTACGGGCTGCACATGACCGGTTAAACCGTAGGCATCGGAAACCCACATCCCGGGACCCCAAAGGCCTGTTTGATGGAAAGCACCGAAACCAAAGCAAAGTAAACCGGATAAGAACAGGTGAATACCGAACATTTTCGGCAAATCGAGGGCAGATTCGCCCGTGCGGGGATCGACGAATAATTCTAAATCCCAGAAAACCCAGTGCCAAACCGCCGCTAGGAATAGCAGACCGGATAAGACGATGTGAGCGGCGGCAACGCCTTCAAAAGACCAGAAACCGGGGTCAACACCAGTTTCGCCGGTGACGCTCCAGCCACCCCAAGAACCGGTGACACCTAAACGGGCCATGAAGGGCAGCACGAACATTCCTTGCCGCCACATCGGGTTTAATACGGGGTCACTGGGGTCGAAAATAGCAAGCTCATAGAGGGCCATGGAGCCAGCCCAACCCGCTACCAGTGCGGTGTGCATCAGGTGAACGGAAATTAAACGGCCCGGGTCGTTGAGAACGACTGTGTGTACTCGATACCAAGGTAGTCCCATTGACTACGCTCCTCCTATTGACAATTTAGTGTCCACTTAGACGCTTTTTATATTCAGGGTCAAAATATAAGCCCAACAATCTCGACGGTTAAGTGCAAGAGTTAGCCGACCTACATTATCCCTTGAAAAGTGTATCTATTCTAAAGAAGTGTAACTATTGTTAGAACAGATTTCAAGTGCTTGCGATCGATCTTCCGCCAGAATAGTCCAGATCAGGGTGTGGGGTGTGGGGAGAAGGGTGTGGGGTGTGGGGTGTGGGGTGTGGGGTGTAGGGTGTGGGGTGTAGGGTGTGGGGTGTGGAAATTATGAATTATAAATTATGAATTATAAATTGGGGAGTGGGGAGAAAAAGGCTGCGTCCTAACTCCTGACTCCTGATCACTGATAACTGATAACTGATCACTGATAACTGATTACTTCCTCAGTAGTTCTTCGGCATTTTGCAGGATTTCGAGGACTTGTTCGGCACTAATCAAGCGTTTTAGCACCACTTGCCCGATGGTGGGGACAGTATCGGCAATTTCTGCACTCTTGGGGGCAACTTCCACCATAATCACAGCTTCTTCCACCTTATAAAGCCATAAAACCTGTTCTCCCTCTAAAATACCGATATTTAATCGCTCTATCTGCGGTGGTCGTCGCCAACTACTCGCATGGTCCCACAAACCGCCAAATTCCCACACCCGTCCTATTGTCCAACCTGCCGTTAAGAAAAAATATTTCACTTTGTTACTCAATCTAGAATCAATCTCTAGCTTTCTGGCTTAATTAGTTTTCAGCCGTCAAATTTTATCAGCTTTTTAGCCCTCAGCCATCAGCCAGAAAAGACAATAGGCAATAGGCAAAAGACAAAAGTCAGCTTTGTTCTCCCTGCTCCCCGCTCGTCAATTCATAATTTATAATTCATAATTCCCACTCCTGTCTCCTATGACGGCTAATAGCTAGTCAACGTCCCGTTAATTTCACCACCCCAATGCCCCCAAAGTATAGACCCAAGACCGCCCCTGCTAACAGGGATTGGGTGAGAGGATCTGTGGAAGGGGTTAAAATCGCGCCTAAAATCACCGCCCCCAAAACCACGAAACGCCAGCCCGATAACATCGTTTGCGAGGAAATAATGCCTAAAAAGCTCAAAATCAATTGAATAACGGGAATTTGAAAGGCGATGCCGGTACTAAACAGCAAAAGTAAGACAAATTCAAAATAGCGCTCGATCGACCAAGCTTGTTCGACCACTTCCGCCCCATAACTGACAAAAAAGTTTAAAGCGGCGGGAATCAGGGCAATATAGGCAAAAAATAAACCAGCAAAAAATAAAACACTCGATCCTAAGACTACCGGGACAATTAAACGCCGTTCGCGACGGGTTAACCCCGGCAGCACAAAGAGGATAATTTGTAAGAGAATGACGGGACTAGCCACCAGTATGCCGCTATATCCAGCTACTTTTAGGGAGACGAAAAAAAATTCTCCCGGGGCCAACTGCAAAAATTTTACCCCTTGGGCGGGGACTTCCAGCACTTGTACTAGGGGTTTAACGAAGATAAAACATCCCACCGCACCCACAGCCACGGCAATTAAACTATAAAAAATCCGGCGCCGCAACTCCTCCAAGTGGTCAAATAAGGACATTTCCACTTCTCCGGGTAACTCATCGAGGAATTCGGTACTGTCTGGGGGTGGGGTTTTTACTTCTGTCGATGACATGGCTTTGGCTCGATCGTTCTCTACTCAAGCCTTTATCCTAGCATTGTTGACCCTTAGCCTTGAATCAGTTATCAGAAGTCAGGAGTCGGGAGATTATTTTTAGGACTTACGCACTGTACAAATTGACCATGGTGTGCGGGAATGAAAATCGGTCGTTTCAGATTATAGAGGAGAGGCAAAAGGCAAGAGGCAAAAGGCAAAGGGGGAAATAAATAATCAGTTTTTAATAACCAGATTTAGTATTAGATACAGCAACGCTCATTGATGACTCCGTCTCAGCTGCCAAAATAAGATTAGCTGATTGACCTTAGTTTGACTCTCGGATAGACTAAGATTAGCTCTCTAACTTTAGTCTTATGCTCGAGATCGCAAAAGAAGACATCCTCTCCCGCCTTCAATTTGATAATCCTTGGTGGGAGACAGACCGTAGGGGAAAAGTAATCTATGAAGATATGCCACGGCGCAAGTACTTTGAGGCTTTTTCTCAAAACATCTTGGACACGAGTGTGCGTCGAGCAACAGTCTTGATGGGACCCAGGCGTGTTGGTAAAACTGTCATGGTCTATCACACTATTCGTCTGCTCCTAGATTCTGGCATTAGTGCGGTAAATATTTTATATGTCTCTCTTGAAACTCCAATTTATACAGGGCTTCCATTAGAGCGGATACTTAAGTATTTTCAGGAACTATTCAATCACGATCGCAATTCGAGGCTATTTGTCTTTTTTGACGAAATTCAATACTTGCGTCAGTGGGAAATTCATCTAAAATCCCTGGTTGATTCATTTCCAATCTGTCGATTTGTCGCTACTGGCTCTGCTGCTGCTGCTCTAAGGCTTAAAAGCACTGATTCTGGTGCTGGCCGATTCAGCGACTATATCCTGCCACCGCTAACCTTTGCTGAATATTTAATGTTTATAGAAAAAGAAAATGAATTAATAGAGACAAATGTCCATGACTCTTATGAGTTTGTGTCTAAAGATATTGAGCAGTTGAATGAGAATTTTATTAATTATTTGAACTTCGGTGGCTATCCAGAAGCTGTCTTTTCTGAAACAATTCGACAGGATCCTGGACAATATATTAAAAGCGATATCATTGACAAAGTTTTACTTCGAGATTTGCCAAGCCTTTATGGGATTAGTGATATTCAAGAACTGAATAGACTTTTCACAACCCTGGCGTATAATTCAGGCAACGAAGTAAGTCTCGAGGGGTTATCCCAATCCTCTGGTGTAGCTAAAAACACTATCAAACGTTACCTCGAGTATCTTGAGGCTGCATTCCTAATCCGCCGAGTAGAGAGAATTGATCAAAGCGCTAAAAAGTTTAAGAGAGCAGTTTGCTTTAAAGTCTATTTAACCAATCCTTCAATGCGCGCTGCGCTATTTGGTCAGCTTGAAACAGACTCTAAGGCGATGGGAGCCATGACTGAAACCGCTATTTTTAGTCAATGGCAGCACAGTAAAACGACTGAGCTTTATTACGCACGATGGAAAACTGGAGAAATTGATATTGTACATTTAGATGCTGCCCATCAATCACCTTCTTGGATAGTTGAGGTTAAGTGGAGCGATCGCACTCATAGTACACCTTCCGAACTGGACAACTGCATAGAATTTTTAAAAAAGAATCCAGGTATATCTCAACCGATCTTGGTGACAAGTAAAACTATTAGGGATGACAATTTTTTATACAAAGATATACGATTTCGCTTTGAACCCGCAAGTTTATATGCCTATGCTCTCGGTGCAAATATATTGCGAAATATTGACAACAAGGTTAAGGGATCTCGTGCCAGGTCACTACCTCTTGAATAAGAGTTGCTTGATATAGCCGTGATAGGTATGCCTAACAGTCTAGTTATGCCCGTCTTTGCTTGTGAGGTTAATGTAGGTTAGCAGTTCATTAAGCTTGTTTTTCAGATTTGGGGATGTCATAAGCGGGTTGTAAACTTCTCCTGCTTAGGGTTGCCAAACATAACTAGGACTAAAGGAGCGTAATACTGGCAATATTCTTAGTTCTCGTTCGCTTGGCTTTGCTAAAACCAATCCATAGGATAGATAATTTAAATAATTATTCGAGAAGCTCACTGTAAGATCGCTAAAGAAATTTTTTAAATTAATCGATTTCAATCATATTACTTATTTGCTCTTGGGTGGCAGAGCCGTCAAGTAACTGTTCAAAGAATTGATTTAGCGACACGTCAATATTAGCTTTTCTGGATCGAATTGGATTTGGCACTAATTGCTCGCATAGTTGTTTAGATTGAGCATACGCAGGAGAACCTTGCTCAACAAAGTGAGGATCAATTTCACGAAAAGTAAGTAACCTGAGTTCGGGATAACGCTATCTTATGGGACTGTGGGAAAACCTTTGCCAACTCTGGATTCTGAACCTCTTGGTTAGCAGGTAATCGTTACCAATCTGGCGATCGCTAAGTAGTCCGTTTGTTCTGCCAGTTTGACCTGGTTTCATCGCTAACTCTTTTTCTGAGAAAACTTAAAAAAGGGAGAGATGATATGCTGAAAAACAGAATCACCGACCGCCACCTCCCCCTATGTTTAGTTTAGACGCTCTCTTCTGCCATGTCGATGATTTTTGCCAACAATTTGTCCCTCAGTGGCAAAAAACCCTACTTGGTCACGGCTTAACTCAC
>NZ_JBLZRT010000021.1:0-9786 GCF_048564745.1 Microcystis sp. | reverse complement strand
ACAGTGGAAGGAATTAATAATAAACTGAAGGTGATTAAAAGGAGAGGCTATGGATTTAGAAACTTTAAAAACTTTAGTCTTAGATGTTTATTAAATTGGCATTTTGCTAGTTGATTTTACATGGTAAGTTCGGAAGAACCAGTAATGATAAATCCAAAGAGGAATTATAGTGATGGATAAAATACTAGCTCCCCCCGATCCGTAGGGAATTTTGGATAATTAGGCATGGCGGAGAGACACTTGATTTTTAGCAACTATTCTATCATCATTACTTCTTGGGGACTACCGTAAAAAGCAAAAAGCGGCCAGGGTTGCCTTTTGCTCCCTCTTATCTATTCCTCTCAATAATTTTGACTCAAATCATGAAAAAACGCTTACAATGGCTAGGTTTAATCATTATCACCTTGATAGGTGTCCTAGCTTTTCGTTCCCCAGCAATTGCCCAAACCCCGCGACATTTTACCGATTTAACTTTTCCTCCCCTTCCTGAAATAAAAGTTACCGAATACGAGCGCTATCAACTAGATAATGGGATGGTGGTTTATTTAGTGGAGGATCGCAGCTTACCTTTAGTGAGTGGTACGGCGATGATTCGGACAGGAGGAAGATTAGAATCCGGGGAAAAAGTCGGATTAGCCGATATTACTGGAACCGTGCTGCGTAGCGGTGGCACGGAAAAACATCCTTCCAATGTCTTAAATCAATTATTAGAACAAAGAGCAGCCCTAGTAGAAACCTCGATCGATCTTAACGCTGGAACTGCTAGTTTTAGCGCTCTTAGTGAAGATTTAGAAGCAGTTTTTAATCTCTTTGCCGAGGTTTTGCGTTCCCCAGCTTTTGAAAATCAGAGGGTGGAATTAGCCAAAGTTCAGGAAAAAGGAGCAATTGCCCGACGTAATGATGATCCCGATGATATTGCTAGTCGGGAGTTTAAAAAGCTAGTCTATGGTGATAATAGCCCCTACGCTCGTACTGTAGAATATAGCACTTTAGCTAATATTGACCGTCAGGATTTAATCGATTTTTATCGTACCTATGTCCGTCCCGACCAAATAATTTTAGGAATTGTGGGTGATTTTGATTCTCAGTCGATGAAAGCATTAATCAATAAAACTTTTGGCGATTGGAAAAATCCCGCAACTGCCACTAAAATTGTCACCCCTTCTGCAACCCAAAAAAATCTTCAAGGTGTCTTTGTTGTCAATCAACCCCAATTAACCCAGAGTAGCGTTTTATTAGGTCATCTTGGGGGTCGTTTGGATAGTCCCGACTATCCCGCTTTAACGGTATTAAATGAGATTTTAAGCGGTTTTGGTGGTCGTTTATTTAATGAAGTACGTTCCCGTCAAGGATTAGCTTATTCTGTCTATGGTATCTGGAATAGTCGTTATGATTATCCCGGTTTATTTATTGCCGGAGGTCAAACTCGCACCGATGCTACCGTACCTTTTATTAAGGCAATTTTAGGCGAAATCGAGCGCCTTCGCAATCAACCCGTAACCGCAAAAGAATTAGAAGACGCTAAAAATGCTATTCTCAATTCTTTTGTTTTTAAGTTTGAGAAACCTGGTCAAAATTTATCGCGATTGATGACCTATGAATACTATGGTTATCCCCAAGATTTTATCTTCCGTTATCAACAAGCGGTAAAAGGGGTGACAATTGCTGATATTCAACGAGTGGCCCAACAATATCTGCAACCGAATCAAATTGTGACTCTAGTAGTGGGTAATGAACAGGAAATTCAACCTCCTCTATCCAGTTTGGGAACTACGGTTAAAACTGTTGATGTCACCATTACACAACTATAAATAAATCTAGGTTGGATGGAGCTAAACTAGGTGAAATCCAACCTAAAACAATGAGATAAATATAGCACGAGATATGACTTTACAACTCACAATCAATTATCCTGAAAATTTACCCGACTTTCTTCAAAAAACCCGCGAGGAATTCGAGAGAGAAGCAACCTGGGCTATGGTAGTAAAACTCTTTGAGATGAAACGTATTTCGTCCGGTATGGCTGCCAATTTATTAGGAGTGGATAGGGTTAATTTTTTATTGAGATTGACCGATTTTGGCGTAGGGGTGATTGACTTAACAGAAGAAGAACTATTATCAGACCTTGAAAATGCCTAAAGCTAAATTACAGCCCTTCTCATAAAAAAAAGTATAACCTAATTTGGTATTGACTCCTGACTGCTGACGACCGACTCCCCAAAACGAAAACTTCCTATCTCACCATTGAGATAACTGCTGTAACTATTTTGAGATAACTAAGGCTATCATTGAAGAAAGTTACTGTTGAGACTCCTGATTAATTTGTTAATTTTTGTGTTAATTACCTAGACAATCAAACCCTTTAGAGATAGGGTTATCGTGGCTGATTTGGCTATTATATAGTTTTGTAAATAAATATCAAACTCAAGGATTTTTGAAGATGGTATGTAGCTAAACTGAAAGTATAGATTACAGAGGTAAAAATACTTATGATGCTACTACAAGATGTTGCGAGAACCTCTAGAGAACAAGCATTAATTCTGTGGTTTGAAGAAGTAGACAGCAAAGATGTGGGATTAGTCGGTGGGAAAAACTCCTCATTAGGCGAAATGATCCAACAATTAACCCCGAAAGGGATTAATGTACCCACAGGATTCGCCACCACCGCTTACGCTTACCGTCACTTTGTCGAAAAAGCCGGACTAGACGCACAATTAAGACAAATTTTCCAAGATTTAGACGAAAACGATGTCCAAAACTTGCAAGAAAAAGGTAAACAAGCGCGCACATTAATCCTCAATACACCGTTCCCCGATGATTTAAGTCATGCGATCGCTATTGCCTATCGCCGACTCTGTGAACGTTATGGCGATGATCTCTATCATTCCATCGATGTGGCAGTTCGATCGAGCGCCACTGCCGAAGACTTACCAGAAGCGAGTTTTGCTGGACAACAGGAAACCTACCTCAACGTGCAAGGGGTGAGGGGAGTTTTAGAAGCTTGCCATAAATGTTTTGCCTCTTTATTCACCGATCGCGCTATTTCCTACCGTCATCATAACGGTTTCGATCACTTTGCCGTCGCCCTTTCCGTCGGTGTCCAAAAAATGGTGCGTTCAGATCTAGCCACCTCCGGGGTGATGTTTTCCATCGATACGGAAACAGGGTTCAAAAATGCCACTTTAATCACCGCAGCCTACGGTTTAGGGGAAAATGTCGTGCAAGGAGCCGTTAACCCCGACGAATATCTGGTTTTTAAACCCACTCTTAAAAACGGTTACAAACCCATCCTCGACAAACGCCTCGGCAGTAAAGCCATCAAGATGATCTACGATGATGGAGGATCGCGTCTAACCAAGAATATCCGAGTTAACAAGCTAGAACAGGATCAATTCTGCATTAGTGACCAAGAAATCCTCACTTTAGCCCGTTGGACGACCCAAATCGAGGAACATTACTCGCAAGTGCGCGGAACCTACACCCCCATGGACATCGAATGGGCAAAAGATGGGATCACGGGAGAACTCTTTATCGTTCAGGCCCGTCCAGAAACCGTACAATCGCAAAAAGCCGCTAATATCCTTAAATCCTACGAAATTAAAGAAAGAAGTCAAGTTTTAGCGGTGGGACGGAGTGTAGGTGCGGCAATCGGTCAAGGAAAAGCCAGAGTCATCCTCAGTGTAGATAAAATCAACAACTTTAAACCGGGAGAAGTTCTCGTCACCAATCGCACGGATCCCGACTGGGAACCGATTATGAAACAAGCAAGCGCGATCGTTACTAATCAGGGTGGTCGTACTTGCCATGCCGCTATTATCGCACGAGAAATGGGCATTCCGGCGATCGTGGGTTGCAATAATGCCACGGAAACGATTAAAACCGGTCAGGAAGTCACCGTTTGCTGTGCGGAAGGGGATGAAGGGAAAGTTTACCTCGGATTGCTACCCTTTGAAATTCTTGAAACTCCCCTGGACAATTTGCCCCAAACTCGGACAAAAATCCTCATGAATATCGGTAATCCCGAAAAAGCCTTCGCTTTTGCCGATATTCCTGCCCAAGGGGTCGGTTTAGCGCGTCTAGAGTTTATTATCGCTAACCACATTCAGGCCCACCCCAGCGCCTTGCTGAAATTCCACGAATTGGAAGAAGGAGACGTAAAAGACCAAATCGCCGAATTAACCAAACACTACGAGGATAAACCCCAATTTTTCGTCGATAAATTGGCCCGGGGAATTGCCATGATTGCAGCCGCATTCTACCCCAAAGATGTAATTGTGCGGATGTCCGATTTTAAATCCAATGAATACGCTAATTTATTGGGTGGCAAACCCTTTGAACCCAAGGAAGAAAACCCGATGATCGGTTGGCGCGGCGCTTCCCGTTATACTGATCCTAATTATCGCGAGGCTTTCGCTTTGGAATGTCGGGCGCTGAAAATGGTCCGGGAAGAAATGGGATTAACTAATGTGATTCCGATGATTCCTTTCTGTCGTACCCCCGAAGAAGGGATGAGAGTCCTCGAAGAAATGGCGAAAAATGGTCTCGAACGCGGGGTTGATGGTTTGCAAGTTTATGTGATGTGTGAGTTACCAAGTAATGTAATTCTTGCCGACCAATTTGCTCAGGTGTTTGACGGATTTTCGATCGGTTCTAATGATTTGACCCAATTAACCTTAGGATTAGATCGGGATTCTGCCCTAGTTGCCCATCTTTTTGATGAACGGAATGAGGGAGTTAAACGCATGGTGAAAATGGCCATTGAAACCGCTAAAGCCCATAATCGCAAAATCGGTATCTGTGGTCAAGCTCCCAGTGATTATCCCGAATTTGCTCAATTTTTAGTGGAATTAGGCATCGATTCTATCAGTCTTAATCCTGATTCTGTCCTCAAAACTTTATTGATGGTGGCAGCAGTGGAGAAAGGACAATAGTTTAGTGATAAAGGTGGGCAAGTCCCACCTTTTTTTGTATTGGTATGTTGACAATATTATACTAAATCCGTTGAGTAACGCACAGAAAACGGGTTTCTCGGAGAAACCCGTTTTCTGCTCATGCAAAAGGCAAAAAGGGGAATAAATAATCAGTTTTTAATAACCGGATTTAGTATAAACACTCTGCCATTTTGGCGGGTCATGGAGCATTGCTCGCCATTTAATCCCATTGGCCAGCAAGTAAAAAATGGCGTTGAGTACCTCTCTCATATCGAGGCTACGGGGTCGCCCTCCTGGTTTAGCTGCCGGAATCAGGGGTTCTAAAATTTGCCACTGGTCATTTGTGAGGTCTGTGTCGTATGATATTAGTATCATTTTTAGGGTCTCCTTTTAGTTTTAGACCCTTCTACTCTACAACCATCTTTTCAAACAGGTTCTCAATTGTGCTTTGTCTGAATGATATTTTTACAAATCTGAGATGCACCCAGTCCGTGGGCTGGAGTTGTTTAACGGGAATCCTATTGTTAACCGCTTCTCCGGCTGTCGCTGATCGACTCGGAACAACACAGGTGCGTTCGCCATTAGAAATCGCCCAAGTTTCCCCGCTCTACGGCTGTTGGCAAATCACTTTTCGGAATGAAGGCGGAGTTGTCCATCAAGGAGCATTAGTCATGAACGGCTATAGCGGGGTAATGACCGTTAGTTACTGGTCGGTAGTGAACCGTCGTCAGGAGTATGTCGATCAAACGATGACACTAATGAATTCTGCTCAAGGGATCTTAATAGCGGGATCTAATCCTGTGTGGTCAGGAACTAGGATTAGAATGCGAGACTATAGTCCAGATAATTTTTTGTTTTCCATCCTGCCCGACGGTACTTTCTTCGCGGCGACCTGTGATGATCGATTGGTCTGTTCCCCAGTGGAAATAGCGAGTTGTAGGCAATGATCGCTCATTGGTTCGACAGGATCGGTATTCTTTGTCCATTCAACTAATTTCTCTAGCGAGTACAGATTGTTTTGCTTTAGCATGAATTTAACGATCGAGTAACGAGGCTCCAAGCTTGTTGTCCTCACGGCAATTAATATTCCGCTCGGTTATAGAGAGGTTTTTGCCAGAACGAACCAGGAGTGCTTAACAATTCGGCGGCTATCAATCGAGATGAAAAAACTAAAATCCTTGCTAGAAAAGACTTGTGGGTTAATCACAATCTGGTACTTCTGTCAATCTTTGTTAAGATGCGTTTGCCCTGCGTAAAGATCGAAAATTTACTGACGATGACTTTGAACATTATTCTCAAATTGCTGCTATTCTTAAACGCACAATCGAATTAATGGCAAACATTGATTTAATCATTGAAAAATATGGAGGTTTTCCTATTTTTTTAGTTAGCGGTGATTGCCTTTAATAATAAATCAAGAAAAATTAATAACTTTGGGGTTGAAAGTTTTCAGATAACCTTGTAATTGCAAGAGAGGAGCAAAGGTGTTGATATTAACATTAGTCATCACTGATTCTTCTCCTGCGGCACATTCATAAACCACATAAGTCCAGATACCCGGATTATCTTCCTCGGCACTTTCTCCCTCATAAAAAGTGATTGTACCGTCATCTTCGCACTCGTAATAAGCGGAATAAACATCCTCCCATTCGCAATCGGAATCATTCATGGTTTCCTGAATTACCGTTAGTACCCCTGCGATGTGATGGGGTTGGGTTTCCACCTGCACTAAACGTTCTTCTTCCCAGATAAAATTATGCAATTCTAGAGTCATATTTCTCCTTAGATATTAACAGATAATTAATTAAAATTTCCAAGAGTGATTAGCATCCTTTAACGCGGCTTTTACCGTTAATAATTGACTGAAATTTTTAAAGAAATAGAGCAAAATAAGATGGTAATTTCTTCTAAAATTAAGTCAAGTTTTTGATTATCACCAGAGGATAAAGAGCGATTCACCAATTGATAACATTCATAGATTTTCAAGAATAATTATTAGTTTTCTAAGAGATGGCGGTACTTTTCTTCGAGATTTTCCGTTGCTTTAGTTAATTTCCCCTTTTCGTCTAGGATGGATAGTTTCATGATTTCCGATGAGGCTTTAATTAAAAGTAGCATCTCCCGAAATTTGACCGCATCTTCCTCTAGATGGGGATTAAAATTAGCTCGTGACTCCAGTTCAGTTAAACTCTTAATAGCTCTACTATTCAGACTATTAACGAGGTATTGTAACTCCTTAATTCTGCGCTGAACTTGTCCTAAAAAACCCTTACTTTTATCTAATTGAGCTATTTTATTATCCACTTCTTTGGCGTATTCGATAGCTTTAGTTAGGGCTTTTTTCCCTTCTCCTCCTAAGACAAAACCACCAATCATTAAAGCAGGTCCGACGGTAATACCTCCTAAAACCACTGTTCCCAAAGCCATACCACCGCCACCGGCAGCTAAAGAACCACCTCCTAACCATGCTAGGGTGGCATTCCAAGCGGCTGCCCCACTAAGTCCACTAATTGCTGTTCCTGTACTAGCAGTACCGAAAAGACCAATTAATCCTAGGGTTCCCTGACTGGCTGCCGAGGCGACTCCCACTACTTTTAAACCCCCTACAGCCAAACTTTGCGCGTTTAACACTTCCGCTTTATATTCCTTGAATTGTTCGGCAGAAAATCCCTCAAACCCTTCTAAGAAGCGTTGATGGGATGGGGAGGTATTTTGACCAATTCTTTGACTATTTCTTTGATCAATTCTGCTAATAAACTTAATAAATCTGCCGATAGTGTTGATTTTGACATTAATTTGTAGTTGACCGTATTCTTCCGCAAATTTTTGGGTAGCTTGAAACTTTTTTTCTAGGGATTTGTTGGCTTTTTTGTATCTTTGTTCGGCACTTTTGCCAATTTTTTCCGCCTTTTGTAGCTTGGAGACACCATTAGCACCCGCACTAACACCCACACCAGCAGTAACTAACGCTGCCGCACCAAGAATAATCGGGATAATAAAGATCATGACCGAAAAGCTCCTAGTCTATCCAGTTTTGTAAAATTCTACCAACATAGTTAAAAGAAAATCAAGGGGGTGCATCTCACACTTGCAGAAATACCGACAATCAGCAATTATCAGTGACTCTTAAATGATGACAAATGTAAGTGGGTGGGTGAAATTAAATATAAGATGAACGTAGCGACTGTCTTGATTGTCAAGGGGGAATTTCAAAAAAACTCAAGCAGTTGCCGTAAAACTCAAAATCTCAAGCCAGAAAAAAGCGCAGCAAAAGCTAAGCTGCTCAGGTTAAACTAAAGCAAGCGCAACCCTTGATTAGAGATAACAAAAAGTGTGAATCTCTAGGAACAAGGTTGTAAATTGTCAGCAAGCTGCCAAGGCTGATTTTGGCGAACTATTGCATTAAGAATGACTAAGATTTTCCGCACACAAGCAGTGAGAGCCATTAATCCTAAGCTGTTCATAATTTAAACTGCACATTTTAGAGGCTGAACCTCTTGCCAGGCTTAGATCGTCTCGGAAATTTATATATGGAGCAACTTAAAAGTAAACAAGCTTCACAGTACCTGTCAGGGAATCAGCATACACTTTTATGAAATACATAATCACTTAATAAGTGTTTTAGATTATTCTGTGTATGACATGATTAAGACAGGAGCCGTAAAGCTTGATTTGGTAGAAATAATAGAAGCCTGAGAGGACGTTTGAAAAGTAGCATCTTCAACCAAATATCCCCCCAAATTCCCCTTAAAAAAGGGAACTGTTTGAGATTTTTTTCCTTGATCTGGTAGGGTGCGTTAGGCGGTTACAAATTCGGTAAAAACACCAAAATTAACAATCCGCCGTAACGCACCAACTTGATTATTAAATTGGTGCGTTACGCTATCACTAACGCACCTTACTGGACTGTTTCAACTAAAATAGGGCAATAGATTTCGGCTTAAAGTCTTAGATTATAGAATTTATATAGCATTTACATTTGAGATGTGGAAATCAATTTCTGAAAAAATGCTATAGTCTAAGTCAATATTTTAATAATTTTAATTATGGAAAAGACTCAGAAAATCAAAAAAGAGATCGAAGAACTAGATAAATGGATTAAAACGAATCCAGATTCAAGAGAATTAAAAAGAGCTATTGCCGTTAAACCATCTTTACAAGGATAGACTTATCAAGCGATCGCCCCCATACTCAATGTCTCTCTAAGTTTTATTGGTAAATGGAAAACTCAGTTTGAAGACCGAGGTATCGCTGGATTAAAATTATCATATCAAGGAGCAAAAAGCTACTTAGATGAAGGGCAAAAACAAGAAGTTTTCAGTTGGCTGCAACAACAAGAATATTGGGATATATCGGAGTTTAAATGCTATTTAATCGACCAATTTGATATAGCATTTAAATCTCAAACGAGCTATTATAATTTGCTAAAAGAAGCGAAAATTAGTTGGCGAAAAGCTCAACCTAAAAATCATCTTCAAGACCCAGAACTGGTCAAAAAAAAAGAACCAAAAAATCCAAGATATTATAACAGAGTTATTACCAAAAATAAAAGCTGAAAAGGTTGTTATATATACGATTGACGAAGTTCACCTACTATAAGAAGACTTGATTAGCTATCTTTAGGGGAAGACAGATAAAAGACTAAAACTTCCACTTCTCAACCCGAAAAATTGTCAAACATACTACGGGGCATTAAACTTAATAAATCCTGAACTTATCACTGGAGAATACAAGCAGGGGAATGGAGATTGCACAGTGGATTTTCTCAAAAAGTTAATCAAGATAAATCCAGGTAAAAGAATTATTATCTTTTGGGATGTAGCTTCCTATCATAGAGGGGAATTAATACAAGGTT
>NZ_JBLZRT010000020.1:0-8990 GCF_048564745.1 Microcystis sp. | reverse complement strand
TCCAGCTACATCAAATGTTCCAAAAAAATATAGAAGAGCTAATGCAAATTAGCCGCTATCGGTTGAAGGATTACATCAAAGGACAAAGAGCGATATCGCTTGCCCTATCTACCTTCTAGCTCGCTTGTCCCCCTCTCAGCTCCGAATCATATATCATCTTAACCGTTCAGAGGGCGTTTATCAAGCCGCCATTAGTTTTGTAATGGGGATTTATGCCCCGCTCCAAAAACTTTTCGCTTTAAGGCGAGGTTTTAGACCCGATTTTTTCGATAAAAGCAGACCACGGAGGAATTTTTCGCAGCACCAAAGCTCTGCAACAATTATCACTTTAAGCGGTGACATTTTCTGTTTCTGCTGGTTGAATTTCCGGCATTTCTACTTTAATTAAACTCACTCTAGCACGATAAAGTAGTTTTTCCCCATGACGATAGCCCCGATAACGAACTAGAACGGGTGTACCGATTGCTGCTTGACCATCGATCAATTGATGGATTTGCGGATCATAACTCACATGATCACCGACACTGTCAATTGGTTGCACTCCCCAGCGCTCCAGTAACTGCATAATCGGTTTAACTAGGGAGAGGATTTTGACGGCTGCTAGGTCGGGATTTTTGCGGGCAACGGCCTCGGCCGTGGGCCATTGAACTAACCAAGATTCGATCGCTTCGATGCTTTGACGTTGAAATTCTGCGGCTAATTCTTCTTTTTGCTTATCTAATTTTTGCTGTAAATTTTGATACTCTTGTTCGAGAATTTTTAATTCCCCTGAACGATCCTCTGTCCCCATCGTCGGGATTTGAAAATGAGCGAGGAGATCGCTAACTGGCAGCTGCAGCGCATTAGCTAATTTCACCAAAGATTCAGAGGATAATTTGGCGATTAAACCATGGCGAACTCTCTGCAATTGCCAAGAAGATAGACCCGATAACTGACTCAATTCTTCCAGATTTTGACAGCCAATTTCTGCCATTAACTGCTCTAATTTTTGCCGATGATATTTATATAAGGACTCATTCATGGGACTTCTCAGCTTAAGCGATGTGTTTAGCTAAAACGGATTTAGGAGCGCGACGAACTCGACAGAGAATTGTTTCTTTACCGAGACTCTGATGAGCGGCAAAGCGATGGCAACCAGAAAAACCGTAGTAGTTACCATCCACCTCCAAAACATCGATCGGTTCTCGTAATCCCTCCTCAGCGATCGATTGCATCAACTGATTAACTTTTTCGGGATCGGTTTGTCGCGGTAAAGGACGACGAATTTGGGACAGAGGAATGTTTTTAATTTCCATAGTGTCTTCACTATAGCACATTTAGGCTAAACTGAAGATAAGTTGACTCGGTTGCTGATGCAGTAGTCCGCCTCGCTGCCGGTAGTTTTCTTAACACAGACAAGATTTTATCACTCAATTCCCTCCTTTGCTGACTATGACTATTCCTCCTATCAATGAAAAAATTATCCGGCAAAATAGCACCAATGCTTCCTATCAGCGCGGTCAAGATTATTACGATAGCGGTGCAGTTATTTCTCTTTGGCAACGGGGGCAAAATCTGCAAGCTTTAGTGAATGGTAGTGAGGTTAAACCCTATCGAGTTGCCATGGATTTTAAACAAGATAATCTTGAAAATGTCTCCTGTTCCTGTCCCTACGATTATGAGGGTTGGTGTAAGCATATTGTGGCGGTTTTATTAACCTGTTCTCGCCAACCAGAATTAATTATTAAAAAAGCCTCCCTAGAGGAATTATTGACACCGATTGATGAAAGTAAATTAAGAAAATTGCTTAATCATTTAGTGGCTAAACACCCAGAAATTATCGAGACAATTGATAAGTTTTTATTGCCAGCTACCCCAGTTAATAAAGCGGTAGGAAAGATAACTATTAATGTCAAAGCTTATCGTAATACTGTCCTTAATGAACTGCGGCAATCCCTACGAGCGATCGAAGAAGATTACTACGAAGAAGATCCAATTTCTGATGAAATTTATGCCCTAGTGGATGAGGCCAAAGATTATTATCAAAAGGGAGAACCGGATAACGCGATCGCTATTTTAGAAGCAATTATTAGCGCCTGTATCGAGGAATGGGATAATTTAGAAGATTACGGTGCTGTTAATGATGATTTAAGTGCTGGAATCGATCGAGTTCTAACTACGGCAATTTTAAGCTAAGAATTTAATCCCCAAGAAAAGCAAGATTTAAGCGAAAAGATCGAGCAATGGCAGGATGAATGGAGTGCCGATTTTGAGATGAGTTTAGCAGCATTACAACAGGGATGGGATGACCCTGTTTTAGAGAAGATTTTACGAGGAGAATCGGCTAATTTTTCAGAAATGTGGTCAGGGAATATCCCCGATTATGCCCAAACATTGACTTCTATTCGCTTAGAAATTTTTGAGCAACAGGAAAAAGATCAGGAATATTTGAATCTAGCTTTAGCTTCAGGACAAGTGGTAGAATATCTAACTAAGTTAGTCTATCTTGATCGCATTGACGAAGCGATGGCATCGGCAAAAAATATGATAACTAAAAACGATGAAGCTTTCTTTTTTGCCAAAGCTTTACGCGATGAATCCGCACCAGAATCCGCCCTAATAATTGCCAGGGGTGGTCTAAATTTCCCAGGGAATTATTATTATCAATTAGCTCTCTGGACAAGTGAACTAGCGCAATCTTTAGGGGATATAGATACAGCTTTGGCTGCTAGAATTAAGGCATTTCAAGACCAACCTTACTTTTCCCATTACCAAAAAATTGAGTCTTTAGCGGGGGAAGATTGGCCCGATTTAAAATTAGACTTGTTAGATTACTTGCGCGAGTTTAGCGGTGGACGTTCCACAGAGGCTAAAATCGATATATTTCTCCACGAAAATTTAGTTAGAGATGCAATTAAAGTCGTTTCTGATAATTCCTATGTGCAGTCTCACCTAATTTGGCGGATAATGGATGCGGCTGCTACCGTCGATCCTAACTGGGTGATCGATCGCGCGCGTCCTCCTGCGGAAAAGATACTCGACGAAAAAAAGGCTGATCGCTACGAAGAAGCGATTAAATGGCTGAAAAAAGCTCGTAATGCCTTTTATATGTCGGGAAGACGGGAAGAATGGCAAACTTATCGGGAAAGTTTAATTAAGGAACACGGACGCAAATCGAAATTTATGGGGTTATTCAAATATCAGGATTTACAATAATTTAAGCTTGTAGCCGTCAGTTATCGGCTAAAATCAGGCTTTTTTTAGCTTGTAAAGCGGGAATTTGTCCTCAGCTTAAGTCTAGTGATGTTTCGACGCAAATTCTTTTATGCTACAAATTGAAGTGCGGAATGTAGGTTGTAGTAAGTAGTCATGCAAAATAAATTTCCTAGTGAAGACAGGCAATAGGCAAGAGGCAAAAGCTTGATCGAAATGTGTAATTAATTTTGCTTAGGTACTTATCTTCTCGACTATAGCAGTTTTCATCAGAATGAGGTATGGGCAAGGAGCTTAAACCCTTTGTTGGCAAAACTTGTCGATACCTCAGTAACGTGAAAAGCGCTATCTTTTATCGGGAAATTTCAAATCTGCTTTGGCTATTACAAAAATTCATATTTATGTCTTGTGAACCTGCTACAGCTAAACGCAATGCTTAGTTACTGGTCAGTTGTTTCTGGTACTATCGTCACCTCTACCTCCATCATATTCTCCTTCTGCCCCTTCACGTTAATCTTCTTCACCGTCCCAGAATAAGACGATTGCACCTCACCCAACCCTTTGATACTAAATCCGTTGAGTATAGGATACATATCAGGACAGGCAAAAGGCAGCTGATAACTGCTCACTGATAACTGCTCACTGAAAAGGCTAACGGTTATAAAACGGGGACGGGTAAATAAACCTTTTCTACCGTAGGAGAAAAACCTAGCCATTGACGAGATAAACGGGCAAAAGTATCAGGATCACCGCTAACTGCGAAGTTAGTAGGAAGGGATGTTTCGGGATTTTTTAGTCCTAATAATTCTAGCTCTTTTTCCGCCGCTCGGACAACGGCAGCGGCGGGATCTACCAACCGCACGGAACTAGGTAAAAGACGACGTAAAACCGGGGAAAGATGGCGATAATGGGTACAACCATAGACCAAAGTATCAATATTTTCTGCCAGTAAAGGCTGAAGATATTCTCTAGCCACTTGGGTGGTGTAGGGGTCAAAAATGCGGTTAGCTTCGATCAAAGGGACAAATTCAGGACAGGGAATTTGCCAAACTTGGGCAGTAGGATCGATTTCTTGAATCGCCTGTTTATAGGCATTACTTTTAGCCGTAGCCGGAGTAGAAATCACCCCAATGCGCTTTCCTTGTTTAACGGCAGTTTTGGCCCCGGGTAAAATTACCCCCAAAATTGGTAAATCTTTAAATTCGGCCCGTACTTCTTCTAAAGCCAAGGCGGAACTGGTATTACAGGCCATAATCACCATTTTCACCCGGCGCTCGCCCATCCAAGTGAGAATTTCCCGGACAAATTCGATAATTTCCCCTTTAGAACGGGTTCCGTAGGGAAGTCTAGCGGTATCAGCGAAATAGAGAATCGATTCTTGGGGCAGTTGTTTATACAATTCCCTTAAAACGGTCAGTCCACCCACACCACTATCAAACACACCAATCGGACTAAGTTGTGATTCTCTCATAGATAATATCGAGGAAAACGCTGATCTAAAATAGCTTTATTTGATGATATTAAAACACGGATTTTTTGATTGGTAAACTAATGCTCCAATGATTTAATCATTAACGGAGATTTCGTTGAATATATTCAATAATCCCTCCTGCGATCGCCGCCGCCATTTGTCGTTGAAAGTTGACATTGGCTAACTTAGCAGCATCCTCAGCGCCGGTGACGAAACCCACTTCCACGAGGGTAGAGGGCATTCTGGAGGTTCTCAGCACATAGAAACGGGCCCGACGCACCCCTCGATCGCGCATATCGACACTGCGGACAATATTGCGATGGATGGTGTCCGATAAACGGCGATCGCCGAAGTAATACACCTCTATGCCATTGACATCCGGTCGTGCTTTCCCCATAGAGTTAGCGTGGATACTGACAAATAGATCGGCATCGATCCGGTTAGCCATATCCGTGCGCCCTTGCAGGGTGACAAAGAAATCGCTGTCTCTAGTTAGACGCACATCGATGCCCTGTTGTTGCAGGATGCGGGTAACTTCTAGGGAAATGGGCAGAATTACGTTTTTTTCCTGAAGGCCACCAATTCCGATCGCCCCCGGATCCTTACCACCGTGGCCTGGATCGATCACCACCAGAAAGCGGCCATTACGTTGTTGGGGGGGATTAGGAGTGGGGTTAGAGGGGCGCGGAGGTGGGTTAAATTGCCCCGTATCTGGGGGTAAAGGGACAGGTATAGTGGTGGAGTCAGGAACCTGAGAAACGGGACTAGAATTGCGGGAGGAAAGCAATTCTAGGGCTAGGGTTTGACTGTCCGATTGAGTTAATTGTCCCAGTTGAAACCCTGCTGCGGTCTGTACCAAAATCAGCACCTTATTGGCGCTTTCCTGACGTACCCGCAATTGATAGATGGGACTATAGCGACCGAAGCGCGGACCGCGAAAAGACTCGGCCAACTTAGCATTTTCGATGCGTAGTTCATAGACACCATCCCGGTTAACACTGCCGTTAGCTTTCAGGGGTGAATCCGCACGAATTAAGAGGCGATCGTTATTACCCGCCAGATCGATCGAGGAGATCGTGGCCAAACGATTGCTAGAAGGGGGATTATTGGCAGTTTTTGGGGGGGGATTGTTGGGGCGAGGATTGGGATTAGTGGCTCTAGTGGGGGGAGGAGAGGAGATATTATCCACGGAACCCAGACCACCCCTGGGCAGTAAAACCAAGCCACCAAAACGACTATAGAGAGCTTGCCAATCGGGGCTATCTCTATTAACGCTTAGGGAAATCTTAGCCCGTTGATTGGCAGTCTGACTGAATTGAATATCACCGACCCCATAGCGATTGACGGGGATAGTTTGACCGGCGAGACTGCTGGGTAAAGTGGCCCCGGGTAATTCAAATTCGATTTTTTTGCCGTCGCGGCTGCGTTGACTGCGGATCGATCGCTCATCACCATTTTGCTCTAAACGGACAAAAAGACCATTGCGAGTGATCTGAAAATCATCGTTGTTCTCCGTCTGGCTAACTGGAGGTGGGGGAGTGGGACGGGTGGAACCGCGATCGGGGGGAGGTGTGGGGTCAGGGGTGACGGGGGGTTGCGTTTCCTCCCTAATCGGTTGGGGTTCTGGCAATTCCACTGTCCATTGGGTGGGCGAAATTCCGCGAATTCTTACCTGTTGAGGATCGACGGTGTAGCCGGGGGCCAATTCAATCACTAAACGGGTAGTTTCCGCATCAAATTGACCAATACGGACACTTCTGACGATATTGCCAATGGGCCGGTTAATATTGGGTTGCCCTAACTTGATCCCGGGCAGATCGATCACGATCCTGGTGGGGTTAGTGATCATTTGCGCTCGCGGTTGCACTCGATTGTCGGTGGTGAAGACCAGACGATTCTCATTGGTGTCGAATCGCCAAAAGACGAGCTTGCCAGCCCAAGCAGGGGCCGCCACCAGCAACCAAGTTAATGCGCTTAGGAATAACCAATGAAATCTCACGATCGATGCTCCCGTTGCTCGGTTATCAATTACCTTTTTTCGGTAAAAATGGACGATTTTGTCGATTTTTTGCCATCCATAGCTCCCTTAATGCTCTGAGAATGACTATCAATAAAAACAAGCTTATGGGACGTTGGCATGGTCTGCTATGTTTCTTGAGGGCTGGCGGTGGGTTCTTTAAATACTAACCTTAACAGGGGCGGAGCGACAAAGGTGGTCAAGATCACCATCATAATAATGGCTGCATCGGTAGCGGGGGATAAAGCACCACTAGCAGCCCCGACTCCAGCAAAGACTAAACCCACTTCACCCCGGGGAATCATGCCAACTCCGATCGCCAAGCGATTGAGTTTTTCCTTACTGAAAACGGCCAACCCTGTCACCACTTTACCCAAAATCGCGACGACAATTAGGAAAGCGGCCAAGACTAATCCTTCTCGATTGCTGGGAATAGCGGGATTAAGCACACTTAAATCGGTTTTTGCCCCCACACAGACGAAAAATATCGGTACAAATAAATCGGCGATCGGGAACACTTGTTCTGCCAATTCCGATCGCTTTTCCGTTTCCCCTAGGACTAAGCCCGCAGCAAAGGAACCGAGAATCGCTTCTAATTGGATAACTTGGGCAATATAGGCAAGAATAAAAGCGAAAATCAGGGAAACTAAGAGCAATTGTCCCCTAGTTTTCATGCTATTAACTAATTGAACGTAAAAGGGGCTTAAAAAACGACCGATCAGGATCGCCCCCACCACAAAAGCGCTAGAACTAATAACTAGATAAATTACTTTGCTAATTTGCACTTCTCCGGTTTTCACCAAAGAAGCAACGACAGCGAGGACGATAATACCGAGAATATCATCGAGAACCGCTGCCCCGATAATAATTTGACCTTCTTTCGCCGATAACTGCCCTATTTCTGCTAAAACCTTGGCGGTAATGCCGATACTGGTAGCGGTTAGAGCTGCCCCGGCAAAAATAGCGGGAATGGTGGCCAGATGGAAAATATAGATTAAACCCAAAGTACCCACCAAAAAGGGAACCGCAACCCCCACCACTGCGACAGCAGCTGCCTGTGGACCGACGCGAATTAATTCCTGCAAGTCTGACTCTAAACCAATCTCGAACAGCAGGATAATTACCCCCAATTCCGAGAGGACGGAAATCACCTCACTGGCAGCACTAAAAACGGCGGGAGATTGCTCTGGGGTGAGGGATGACGTGGATTCTAGGAAATGAATTAGGAGAGAATCCTCGAATCCCGCCCCTCCTTCTGGAAAAACCAGTAATTTTAGGGCAGAAACCCCGATAATCACGCCACCGACTAATTCTCCTAGCACGGGGGGCAAGTTGAATCGAACGCATATTTCCCCCCCCAGTTTACAGGCGAAATAAATAACGGTCAAACTCAGCAGCACGCAGGCTAAAACTAAGGCACTATCGGCAGTTTCGACCGTAGCTGCCGAGGCTAACAGGGGAATGTTAAAACTCCAAGCGGAAGAAAGGAAAGGCTGTAATATCATCGCTCGCTCAAAATTACTCCCAATACTCTAACAAGCTGGCGGCCTATTCTGTTATTCCCTATTAAACTTTGCCCCTTGTCCAACTTCTACGAGGGTTCGGCCGTGGTCAGGTGAGGGTCATATAAATTGTCAGACTTGTTATTATCGACGATAATAGGGGGCAAAACAGCTAATAGTTGACTCCACATCCTATTTTTGACGACTACCGCCGCAATCATCGCTGTAGCACCGCCCAGCCCTTCTTTCGCCAGTTTGTAAATAATTTTTACAGACCCCTTGACAAGATGCTTATTTTGTGTTTCCTAGATGTCGTACCAAGAGTGATCGTCGTGTCACCATTATCACCGCAAGCGTGCATTGGACGGGGATGTGAAGAAAGATAGGGAGCCTGATTTTCCTTCTCTATGGGGAGAGCATTCATATCAACGGATGTCGAGACGGATGCGACTTTAGTTTAAGGAACTGGGGAGGGGAAAGGAGGAAATCATCAGTCTAGGGACAGTTTAGGAAAATTTTAGGAGAATATAGCTTTCAGTTTCAGGAATTTACTGGTTTTCATGGCGGTAATTTCTTGCTTGGTTTCCTCTAGAGCTTGTTCTGTACGAGCGAGTTCCTCCTGAAGTTGTTGCCGTTGAGACTGCTGAAAATCTTGAACTTGTCTACAGGCCTCTTCCAAATTAACTGTTTTTTGTGCCAATTCCCCACGGGTTTGCTCTAATTGCCCTTGGGATTGTGCCAATTCCCCACGGGTTTGCTCTAATTGTGCCTGGGATTGTGCCAATTCCCCACGGGTTTGCTCTAATTG
>NZ_JBLZRT010000019.1:0-1025 GCF_048564745.1 Microcystis sp. | reverse complement strand
AAAGTTTTTAAAGTTTCTAAATCCATAGCCTCTCCTTTTAATCACCTTCAGTTTATTATTAATTCCTTCCACTGTTCCCTGGGTTGTTCGGTTATCAAAATAGGCAGTTATTTCGTCAATCCACCGCCGAATTGTCTGGCAGCTTTTAGGAAAGTAAGCCATCGCCTTTTTGATCCAATCACTCAAGGCAAATAATCCCTCATTCCCCTCCGTATTTTTCTCAAATACTTCTCTAAATTCCTCTTTTAATTTGTGCATTTCCCCAAGTTTTGGAGAAACTTTATATACTTCTTCCAATTTTTTCCTTTCTTTCTCTACTAAGTCTCCTTCATTCTTTAATAAGGCATATTTGCTCTTGGCTATTCCTGCTAAGATATTTTCTTTATTTTTCTTGTTTTTTATCTTAGCTGCCTCTCTTTTTACCTCCTTTCTTGCTTCATCTAGCTCGTTATTTACTTGTTTCATTACATGGAATCTATCCCCTACTATTTGAGCTTGAGGCATTAGTTTTTCTGCCACATTTTTATACCCTATCCACAGGTCTATACTTACTTCCTCTATTTGGCTCAAAACCTCTTCTCCCCAGTGTTTCAGATATTCTGTTAATGCTTCTTCTGTTCTTTTTTCCACTAAGCCTACAATTTTTCCTGTGTCTATATTTACTAACACAGCATAGTAATTTCCTTTTCCCTTTATCATGGCTATTTCATCTATTCCTAGTTTTTTTAGCCCTTGAGGTTTTGCGGTTATTAACTCTTCTCCTAAGTCTTTGAGCATCGTCTCTATTTCTTGTTCGCTTACTCCATTTCTTTCTGCCGTATTTTTGAGATCACTATTCAGGACTTCGGCCACTATTTTTTTTCTAAATCTGTCTGTGTAGGTTCTTTTCTTCGGCAAATAATTTAGTTCTTCTGTGAATTTTTTCCCACATTTCTCGCATCTCATCTGACGACGATTGATTCTCAGATATAATGCCTGTTCTCCAAAGGGTAAATCTCGGATTGTTAATTCATTGTTTTGATGAA
>NZ_JBLZRT010000018.1:0-27422 GCF_048564745.1 Microcystis sp. | reverse complement strand
TGAGAAGAATTATGATCTGTTGCAGGTGTAAATCACTTTCCAAGGGTGGTTCATCACTCCATAAATCGGTGGGGGGACAGGTAACTTCTGGTAAAATGTCGAGAGTTGTCATAGTTTTTCCCCTGGCTGGGAGAGTTATCTGATTATAACAGCTATGAGTCAGTAGTAATAGTAGGGTGCGTTACGCTATCGCTAACGCACCAAATAAATTAATGATAGGTGTGGTGCGTTACGACGGATTGTCAGATTCAAGTTTAAGTAGAGATTGTCGCCGTCTAACGCGCCCTAAATTCTGCCAAATGCAGATAGGAAAAACTCAGGCGATGGCTTTAACTTCAACGTTCAATTTCTCTAGCAGCGGCGGGACTTAATTCGCTCATTATTAAGGAAGTCCAAGACAGTAGAAAGCTCCCCAGTAACAATAATCCTAAAAAGGAAAAACCCGAAATTCAACCTATTCCCTGGGATCAAAATCTGGCAGCGTCCCCAGCTTGCGAATGGTCACTTTAACATCCATAGACAAATAGTCATCGGCATCACCAAACCAAGAACCGGAAAGAGGTATAATTTGGCTGGGATGACGAGCGATCGCCACTCGAATTAAATCAAAGCCGGCGGTAATTTGATTAGTCGGATCATAATTACGCCAACCGGCCCCCGGTAGATAAACCTGTAACCAAGCATGGGTAGCACCAGAGCCAGTCATTCCCACTTCACCACCGTCGAGGGCAGCATCGTAGAGATAGCCACTGACAAAACGACAGGCTAAACCCAATCTTCGCAAAGCTTCGATCATCAACCAAGCATAATCGCGACAAGTTCCCGACTTTAGCCGCAGGGTTTCTCCGGGGGATTGAGTTCCTTCACTCTCCCTGGATTGGTAGGTAAAATTATCTTTGATAGCCGCCATCATTCTTGCCATGACATCGAGGGTATCATCTTGATCCCCCGCTACAAAACTTTTGGCCCAAGCTGCCAGGCTGCCGTCGGCATCCTCAGCGTGGGGACGCATAAACACCACTAGATCTGACCATTCATCGGGGGTGTACTGGATGGGAATTTCGATCGCCCGTTGATCGAGGGGAAAATCAGCGATCGCTTTTAAGCCAAAATGTTCCGCCCGTAATCGACAGGTAACGATTAATTCTGACGCTGCTTCAGTGAATTCAAGCCCTACCACGTTGTTAGATAGAGTATCCATAGTCCAGCGCGTTTTGGCGGCAATATTCGCTTCTACAGAATAACTGATAATTCTTTCACCGTGACCGGCACTAGGCAAAAAAATCGCCCGATGTTCCCCAAAAGTTACCGGTTTACGATAATGATAGCTGGTGATGTGTTCCAAGTCGTAGATGACACTCATCCTGATTATCCTTAATAATAAGCTGGTTATAATTGAAGATAAATCCCCCCTTAATCCCCCCTTGATCCCCCCTTAATCCCCCCTTGATAAGGGGGGTATCTGACAATTTTTAACACCCACCCACTTAATCACTGATAACTGATAACTGATAACTGAAATGACCTCTGACCCGTTCCTCGATCAAGCTTGGAATACCGAAGACCTAGAACAAGCGCTTCGAGGTGTCGGCACTATTCAAGAAGAACTCAACTACAATCAGGCACGCAATTCTCTGAGCAAACTTGTTGATCGTCTGGATCTTACCTCGATCGAGAAAATTGGTCTAGAAGCGGAGATCGATCGCCTAGTAGCCCTGCTGGAAAAACTCGATCGATCCCTGATTCAAATTGCCGCTTTTGGCCTGGTGGGCCGGGGAAAATCCTCGATTTTAAATGCTCTGGTCGGTCAAGAAATCTTTACAACCGGTCCTCTACACGGAGTTACCCGCACCATTAAAGGGGTAAATTGGCAGTTAAGCAGCGATGATACTTTCCCCAATCTAGCGCGTCTGACCCTGAACGGCCAGGGTAATGCTCAGGTGCAATTGCTTGATACTCCCGGTATTGATGAGGTAGATGGGCAAACGAGGGAAATTCTCGCCTGTCAGGTGGCGCAGCAGGTGGATTTAATCCTTTTTATCATCTCCGGTGATATGACCAAAGTGGAATTTTCCGCCCTGGCCAAGTTGCGGGAAGCGGGAAAACCGATGATTTTGGTCTTTAATAAAATCGATCAGTATCCGGAAGTCGATCGCCTCGCTATCTATGAGAAAATCGCCTCAGAACGGGTGAAAGAATTACTCTCCCCCGATGAGATTGTTATGGTGGCAGCCTCTCCCCTCTTGGCGGAGACCGTCAAGGGGCAGGATGGGCGGCTAAAAACGCAACGATTTCGGGGAAAACCCCAGATAGAAGCCCTGAAACTCAAAATTTTGGAAATTCTAGAGCGAGAGGGTAAATCGCTCGTGGCACTCAATTCTATGCTGTATGCGGACGAGGTAAACGAGCAAATTGTCGCCCGCAAAATGGCTATCCGCGATCGCGGGGCTAATCAATTGATTCAAAAAGCAGTGATGATCAAAGCATCGGCGATCGCTCTCAATCCGGTGACGGTGTTGGATCTGTTTACGGGAGCAGTTATCGATCTGGCCATGATTCTCGCTCTTTCTCGCTTATACGGCATCGATTTAACTCGTCGGGGGGCGATCGCTCTTTTACAAAAAATTGCCCTCAATATGGGGGGTATTAGTGCCAGCGAATTTTTAGCGGTTTTGGGCTTAAGTTCCCTCAAAGGACTGCTTGGCCTCTCGATTCCTGCCACTGGCGGCATTTCTCTCCTTCCCTATACTTCGATCGCCCTGACTCAAGCGGGAGTTGCCGGTGTATCCTGTTATGCGATCGGCCAAGTGACGAAAACCTATCTCGCTAATGGGGCCACCTGGGGACCCGATGGCCCGAAGGCAGTGGTAGCCAGTATTCTCGATTCCCTCGATGAAACCTCGATTCTCAACCGGATTAAGCGGGAATTAGGCTCAAAATTGGGGGGTGGGGGACTTTTCAGTGATCAGTAAACAGTAATCAGTAATCAGTCAACTGAAGGCAAGAGGCAACAGGCAATAGGCAATAGGCTCCCAGAAAGAATCTGGCAATTCTCCTACCTAAAAAGAAGGCTAGAAACTGAGTAGATTAAAGCTTTTAGCTCAACAAATTTGGTTTTAGATTCGGCCCTTGTGAACTGAAAATTCAAATCTGACCACTGATCACTGATAACTGATCACTGATAACTGATCACTGACTAGATCAATCCAAGAAATGCTTACTATGGACGATCGCCGCTATAATAACTACCGCCCCTTGAATTTGATAGATCAGACGGTAGGCATAGGCAGACTTTTCTCGGATGGTATCATCACTAAATTCGGCGCATTTTTTCGCTTCTAGGGGACAATTTTCTAAAGAATAGCTTATATCAAGAATTCGACGCACGACGGCCGCCGCGTAGGACGGGGAATCTCGACTAATATAAGATGCGATCGCATCCACGTCTTCAATTGCTTTGGGCGACCAGACAAGGCGATAATTCACTCGATCAGCCATTTGTTTAAAAGACCCTCAACTTCTTCTTGGGGGATTGTATTCTCTAGAGAAGCAGCGCTCAAACTTTGACGCACCTTCTCCAGAACGTATAAATGATACTGAATATCTTCAATTGAACAATCATCTGGTAATTGATTCAAGAGGGATTCCACTTTTTGTCTAATGCTATTCATACAAGTTTGACCGAAGTTTTTAAGGAAAAGTATAAATTTAAATTATCTATCAACTATAATCTATAGCAGTTATCTTAATAGTGAGGTACGAAGTATCTGGTTTTAGGGAACAGGGAACGGTTAACAGTAGCCGGTCGCCAAGAGATAATGCCAAATTTCTTTATACTTCATCTTTAAGAGAAACGCTATATCATAGATAGAAAACTAATAGTCACGCATCCTATCTTATGCCATAGTCCCCAGAAAAGCGAGAAAAAGTTAAGAATAGATAAGGTGATTATCTCGCTTTTGTAACATTGGGGCGGGTATTCTGTTAAGAATACTTAATAATTCTCCTATCTGCTCAATCCCCGCAACTTTTAGGGATTATTGACCAATAAGCATCGAGCGGCCACAAGACCCCCCCCAATCGCAGCAATTTTTTGTTACATTAGTTTACAGTTCCCTCAACGCCCCAATGGGTTATTAATTTTAATGTCTTCTTCGGTTCCTTCGTCGGATTTTATACCCTTAATCGGTCAAGAAACAGAAATCTTTAACTGGGCAAAATCCCATTATCGTAATCATACCTTTGCCAAAGATGAAAAAGTAGCCACGCGCCCCGGGCTATTATACTTTGTTGAATCTGGGGCGATTCGTATTGTTGGTAAGGCACAAGTTAACGTTATCGACCAAAAATTTCCCCGTCAACTACCTATTGCCGATAGTGAGGAAGTATTTCTCGGTTTTGTGGGTGCAGGTCAACCTTTTGAGATTGTTTCTCAATTTCCCTTTCAATTACAAGCCCAAGCTCATCTAGACGGAACCGAGTTAGTCTGGTTATACTGGGAAGACCTAGAAAAATGGCCGCAATTGCGATCGGCTGTTATGGAAACTTTTCGCCATCAATACCAGCGTAAGTTATTTTGGTTGAGTATTCTCGGTCAAAAACGCTCCCTCGATCGATTAATGGGGTTCTTGGTTTTATTATTGGAAGAATACGGTCAACCCTGTGTAGAAGGCTATTATCTCCCCTATCCCCTAACTCACGCTCAAATTGCCAGCGCCATCGGCACTACCAGAGTAACAGTAACAAGATTAATCGGTAAATTGCGACAACAAAATTCGATCTTTTTTAAGCAGGATAATCTGATCGGATTGCCCAGTTTATTTTTGAGTCAGAATTAATTTTTCTGCGGTGTTGCTGACTCACGCTATGAATGCTAACTGTGCATCCTATCCAAAAGTTAAGTAGGTAGGCGTTAAAAATCATCAGATACCCCCCTTATTAAGCTGTCCTTTAGTCACATCTTTCTTAACATTTCAAACCTTTGTGGCACAAGGCTTTCAAGACTCGGTTAACAATTTGTAATATTCCTTGTTGACACCCTTACTGACAAAGAAAAAACTGAAATCAAGTCAGGATAAGGGTTGGAGTGCTTACTGCAAAAATTGTTAAGAAAGATCCCTATAAGGGATAGCCCCCTTGATAAGGGGGGTGCCGATAGGCGGGGGGATCTCCCCTTAATAAGGGGGGCATCTGATAATTTTTAACGCCTACCTACTTAGCGATCATTGATTAGGTAATATCCCTTGATCTTTTGATCACTTTTCTAGTAAAATATCTGCTGAAACCCCCATTACTCAATTAACCTAATTATCTACTCCCATGTTAACAAAAATTATTCTCGGGTTACTTTGGTTAGGCTTCGGATTATACGCTTTTTTACTAGCACCACCCGATCAACCAGATACAATAAATTTAATTATCGATCTTTCCACTGGGAAATGGCAAAATATCAACCCGTTAATTATCGCTCTTTTTAACCTGATGGGAGTTTGGCCACTTATCTACACTAGCCTTTTAATTATCGATGGTCGTGACCAAAAAATCATCGCTTGGCCCTTTACTTTTGCCTCCTTTGCCGTGGGTGCTTTCGCTATTTTACCCTATCTAACTCTCCGTCAACCTAACAGCAATTTTACTGGTAAAAAAAATCTGGTCATTAAACTTTTAGACTCACCTTGGTTAGGAGTAATTGCCCTAATTACTGCGGCAATTTTAATCGCTTACGGATTAATTAACGGCAATTGGTCTGATTTTTGGCATCAGTGGCAAACTAGCCGTTTTATTCATGTTATGAGTTTAGATTTCTGTCTTTTAACCCTATTATGTCCAATTTTGCTGCAAGATGATCTAACCCGACGGGGATTAAAAAATCCTTTCCTGTTGCCGGTAATTTCCCTTTTGCCTCTAATCGGTCCGGCAATTTATTTAATTATTCGTCCTCGCTTAGGGGAGAATTAAGGGTAAATTGTCTTGAGCAAACTTAACTATTTCTTGACAAGAGAAGTTCATATTTAACAGAAATTATGCTGAGGTTCACCTAAAATATGAGGAAAGAGATTAATGTCCAGATTAGAAGGAGTGTTTAACCTTGTTAGAGAGTCAAAAACCACCTCGGATTTACTGCTTTCAAGCTGATTATCTTGCCTCCCAACAATTTAACCCCCAAGAGATTCCCGCTTGGTTATCTTTAGAAGTAAACTGGCAGGGTTATAGAATTCATACCCTACCCTGGGTAGCAGATGTAGCTAGGGTATTAGGATTATTAGCGATCGAAGATACCCCTCAAGGGTGGCAAGATCATTTAGAAAGCTTGGGATTAGCCAAAATTAGGTTAATGGACAGCGAGGAGTTTTTTGAGGATAAATCTTTATCGGGATGTTAAAAATGCCCTATAATTGGCAATTTAGTGATGATTCTACCAGTCAATTTATGCCCTATAAACTACTCTTTGTCTGTTTAGGAAATATCTGTCGTTCTCCCGCTGCCGAGAATATCATGGCTTATCTGATTGAACAAGAAGGATTAAGTAATAAAATCCTCTGTGATTCTGCGGGGACTGCCGGTTATCATATCGGTTCTCCTCCTGATTCTCGCATGAATACGGCGGCCAAAAAACGCGGTATTCCTCTACAAGGGACAGCTAGACAATTTACCCGCGAGGATTTCGAGAATTTTGATCTAATCTTAGCCATGGATAAATCCAATTATCAAGATATTTTATCCCTAGATCGGACAGGAAAATATCAAGAAAAGGTCAAGTTAATGTGTGACTATGCTCGTTATCACCCAGAAAAAGAAGTTCCCGATCCCTACTACGGTGGTCGGGAAGGTTTTGACTGCGTAATCGAGCTACTTTTAGACTCCTGTGGCAGTCTTTTAGAGGAAGTAAAAAACAAAATTTAAGTTTTTTCTTTCAGCTAATCGATTAATCTATGTTCGAGGGAAAAACGAACCAATTCTGCCCGATTGTTAGTAGTTGTTTTTCTGAGTAAACTACTAACATATTTCTCGATCGTGCGAGAACTAAGATGCAGTTTTTGCCCAATTTCACTGTTAGAAAGTCCCCAGGCTAAATGTTCTAACACTTCCCGCTCGCGATTAGTTAACTTAAAATCGTCCTGTAAAGCAGAAGTTAAAACATCCCTAGTTTTGGGGCTTTCTTCTGGTTTTAATTTCTGATATTGACGTTCACTTTGCACCATTTGCGATCGCTCTAAAAGATTGCGAATAACTGCTTTTAATTCCTCCATCTCAAAAGGTTTAGGAAGATAGATATCACAACCCACTTGATAACCGCGAATTCTTTCCTCTGTTGACCCTCTTTCAGTTAAAAAAATTACTGGTAATAACCTAAATTCTGGCTGTTGCCGCACCTTAGTCACCAAAGAATAACCGTCCAAACGCGGCATTTTGATATCCGATACCAAAAGATGGGGATGATAGGTATCCAATAAAGTCAAAGCTTCCAAACCATTACTCGCCGCTACCACACTATAACCTGCTAATTCTAAATAGTCTTTGACCGCTAGGCGGATACCGGGATCATCATCGGCAATTAGAATCAAAAGAGGCATAGAAATCAACAGGACAAGGTTTTTTCGTTATTAATAGCCTAGCACCCTCCGCTCGTCACAATTGTCCATCAAGCTACAGAGGCCGTTGTAACTGATATTATACTAGCAGTTAGCAATCAGCCTTTTCAGTAATCAGATGTGAGTTTTCAGCTTTTTTCTCCCCAACTCCGGCACTCCCCCACTCCCCCAACCCCTTTTTTACTTTTTACTTAAGATGACAGATTATTTAGTTTCCCTGACAATTTGGGCGGGTATTTACGCGATTTTTGCCCTCGGTTTAAATCTACAATGGGGATTTACTGGCTTAATTAACTTTGGTCACGTTGCTTTTGCCACTTTAGGGGCTTATGCAACGGTTTTATTGACTTTACAGGGTGTACCGATGATTTTTGCCGCCATTGTCGGGGCGCTCCTAGGGGCATTGTTGGGATTAGCCATCGGTTTTTCCACCCTGAGATTAAGGGCCGATTATCTAGCGATTGTCACCATCGGGGTGTCTGAGTTAATTCGTTTGCTGGTGCTTAACGAGGATTGGTTAACGAAGGGCAGTTTCGGACTACAACGTTATCCCCTACCTTTGGATATAAATCCCAGTTTTCCCGTCAAATTATTAATTATTGCCCTGTTTACCCTGCTTGCTATCTTTGCTCTCTGGCAATTGGGGCGCAATCTGCAACGACAATGGCGCGAAGCGGGGCAAATTAGCGGCAAAAGCTATCAACCGACGCAAAAGAGAGCTTTAATCTTTTGGGGGCTGTTAGGGGCGATAATCCTGCTTTTTCTGTATATAAACGGTGTAATTGCCTTGAATGACTATAATTACAAAGCCGGGCTGATGGTGGTAGTTTTAGTCCTCCTCGCTCTCGTTTATACTGGTTTAGAATTACTTTTGCGATCGCCTTGGGGACGCATCCTCAAAGCGATTCGGGAAGATGAAGAAATTCCCCGGGCTTTAGGAAAAAATGTCTTTTGGTATAAGTTACAATCTTTGATGTTAGGCGGTGCGATCGCTGGTTTGGCCGGGGCTTTTTTAGCATGGCAATTAACCACTATTTACCCGACTAATTTTGAACCGTTATTGACATTTAACGCTTGGATTATTATCATTCTCGGTGGCTCTGGTAGCAATGCCGGCACCTTACTAGGAGCGGTAATTTTCTGGGCTTACGATTCCCTGACTCGCTTTATTCTGCCCCGATTAGATATTTTTAATGATAGCCAATTAGGGGCTTTACGGATTATGATTATCGGTCTGCTGCTCATGGTTTTAATGATCTGGCGCCCCCAGGGTATCCTCGGCAAAAAAGAGGAGTTAACTTTGGGAAAATAATTTCAGTTATCAGTTATCAGTTATCAGTGATTAGTTAACAGTGATTAGATTTGAATATTAAGTGAACAGTATTAAATAACAGTTGTCTAAGGACTTAAGCAAAATTAATTACACATTTAAATAATCCTATTGCCTATTGCCTATTGCCTGTCTCAACTAAGAAATTTATTTCCCACGACTACTTACTGTCTTTTCACTGATTACTGTTTAATGTTTACTGATAACTGATGTTTATCTGATCAATTATGTTACTTTCTGCCAAAGGATTATCGAAAAGTTTTGGAGGCATTCGCGCCGTCAATAATGCTTATTTGGATGTGCCGCAGGGCAGTATCACCGGGTTAATCGGACCAAATGGAGCCGGCAAAACCACACTTTTTAACCTTTTATCTAATTTTATTCGCCCAGATAAAGGAGAAGTTTTTCTTGATGGTCAGCCAATTCATCAGCTGCCTCCCTATCAAATTGCCCTAAAAGGATGTGTGAGAACTTTTCAAGTAGCAAGGGTATTATCCCGATTAACGGTGTTAGAAAATATGCTCTTAGCTAGTCCTGGACAAACGGGCGAAAATTTTCTCAAAGTCTGGTTTCAGGGGGCAAAAATTCGCCAACAGGAACAGGAAAATCGCGCCAAAGCTTTGGAGATATTAGATTCGATCGGTCTGGTAGAGAAAGCGCAGGATTATGCGGGGGCGTTATCGGGAGGACAGCGGAAATTATTAGAGATTGGCCGAGCGCTAATGACCGAGCCAAAATTAATTTTATTAGATGAACCGGCCGCCGGAGTTAATCCCACTTTAATCGGTCAAATCAGCGACCATATTATCGAGTGGAATCGTCAGGGAATTACCTTTTTAATTATCGAGCATAATATGGATGTGATTATGTCCCTTTGTCACTACGTTTGGGTATTAGCAGAAGGGACAAATTTAGCCGATGGCATTCCCAGCGAAATCCAAAAAAACGAGCGGGTTTTAAAGGCTTATTTAGGAGACTAAAGCTAATTTTTGCACCTGTTCAACAAAGTTAGCCAGAATTTTTAAGCCATTAGTCGAGGATTTTTCCGGGTGAAACTGCACCGCCACCAAACGCTCACGAGCGATCGCTGCCGTCACCGTTTGACTGCCGTGGGTGACGGTGGCGGCAGTTAGATGACTATCAAGGGGATCGACATAATAGGAATGGACAAAATAGACGTGAGGGTGCGGGGGTAATCCCTGCCAAAGAGCATGATCCGGCTGGGTGAAGTCTAATTGATTCCAACCCATGTGGGGAATGGTAATGCCAGGTTCCGAGCGAAAACGGCGCACTGTCCCCGGAATAACCCCTAAACCCGCCTCTTGTCCTTCCTCTGATGAGTCAAAGAGAATTTGTAAACCGAGACAGATACCGAGAAAGGGTTTACCGTTAGCGATCGCTGCTTTGATCGGTTTTTCGAGATGACGGGCCCGAATTTGCCGGACAGCAGGATCAAAAGAACCGACTCCGGGTAAGACAATAGCGTCAGCTTTTTCGAGATCGAGGGGAGAATCGGTAATTTTCGGCACTGCACCCACGGTTTCCAGTCCTTTACAGGCAGAGTGCAGATTTCCCATGTCATAATCGATGACAGCTATTAAGGTCATTGCTATATACTGATCAGGCGATGACCTTATTTTAGAGCAATCACGCCGCTAAATTAGGTCTTGACTCAAAAAGCAATTAAGGTCATTGTTATATACTGATCATCCGAAAGTTTCTAAAGCCATAGCCTCTCCGTTTTCTTAGTTGAAGTTGCCAACGAAAGCCAAACACCAGAGCCTATTTACTAGGAGAGCGGGAAGCAGAGAGAAAAAATCCCTAACCGAGCAGTATTGACGGACCCGCCATCACCCCGACAATTTGTCGGTCTAACTGTTCTAAATTTTCCGCCGGTTCAAGGCAGCATAACCCTTGACAAATTAACCCAAATGTGCTAGGGGGCAAACTGTCATCGACTCGATACACCGCAGTGGGCAAATAGCGACCTAACAGCGGCTCGATCGAGCTTTCCGGGGCGCGCAGACAGAAACCGTGAAGATAGTGATCGAGGGCAACAAATAAACTGGGGCAAGCGGTGGGGGACTGTTCTAGGATGGTACTAAAAGATTGCAAGGCCTTTTCGGCCCGATCGAGATATTCTAGATTTTCCGTCAATCGCGACAGACGCACTAAATTAGCGATCGCAATTCCGTTGGCTGAAGGGGTGGCATTATCCGTATAACCTCGTTCTCGCACGATCAGATCGAGACTATGATCGGAAGCAGTATTAAAATATCCCCCCTCATCCTCGGCCCAAAACCAGCGATCAAATTCCCCTTGTAGATCGATAGCCGCCTCTAACCAGCCAGTTTCTTGGGGTTTAGCGGTTTGCAAGTCCAGCAAAGCCTTAATAAAATAGGCAAAATCCTCCGATTGGGCCAAAACCGAGGCCTGACCCTGATAATTCAAGCGCTGAAAACGTCCATCTAACCACTGATGCTGGAGAATAAACTCGGCCGCGACCGTAGCCATTTGCCAGTACAAAGGTTCGCCAAAGACGGCAAAGGCCCGGGCTAAACCGGAAATCATCAAACTATTCCAAGCGACGATCATTTTCGTATCCGTTACCGCCGGAATCCGTCCCGGCCAAGAGACAGTTTTCGCCTCCTGATTGTCTCTGGCCGGGGGAAAAAGAGCTAATTGGGCTTGAGAACTGCCATAACGCCGAATAAATAACTTATCGAGCATATTTTCTATCTCCTCCCCTAATTCTCCCCCTTGCCGACGTTGCAGCACATTACGACCCTCAAAATTCCCCTCGGCAGTGACGGTAAAATTAGCCTGCAGCAGCCCCAATTCCTCGGTCGAGAGATAATCCCTTAACGACCGATCCGACCAGACATAAAAGGCCCCTTCCTCCGGTTCCCCATCCGTGGCCTTCTCAAAACTATCGGCATCTTGGGCCGCATAAAAATAGCCTTCTGGGGCGGTCATTTCCCGTTTTAGCCAGTTAACCGTGCCTTTAATCCCTCTCTCAAAGGCCGCTTCTCGATTACCCGCACTCCACAAATTGGCTAAATATTCGACAATTTGCCCGTTATCGTAGAGCATTTTTTCAAAATGGGGAACTGTCCACGTCGAATCCACCGTATAACGATGGAATCCTCCCCCTACATGGTCATAGATTCCCCCCAGGGCCAGATCTTCCCCCCGTTGATAGGCCGCTTGCCGGAGGGAATCCTCAAAATCGTCACCAAAGCGACTACCCTGCAAAGCCAGATGAGAATATGGAATCATCGGAAAACTGGGCCGACCGTAATTATTGGGATTAACCCGAATCACCGCCGTATTTGTCTCGATTCCTGTGGCTAAAAGGGAAGGTTCGGCTAAATTGGTCTCTGCTCGCGGTAAAATAGCCGATTGACGCAGTGCGCCCAGCATTTCGGCCGTGAATTTGCTTAATTTTTCCTTTTCCTCGTCATAATAGCGACGTACAGATTGCAACACTTGCAGAAAACCGGGCCGGTTAAAGCGCGGTTGCACGGGAAAATAGGTGCCACCATAGAAGGGAATTAAACTATCGGGTGTTAGGAAGACATTCAGAGGCCAACCCCCTTGACCGACCATCATCTGCAATGCTTGCATATAGATACTATCGATGTCCGGTCTTTCCTCGCGATCAACTTTGATCGGCAAAAAATACTGATTGAGATAATCGGCAATGGCTCGATCGGAAAAAGCTTCTCCTTCCATAACCGTACACCAATGACAGCTAGAATAACCGATCGAGAGAAAGATCGGTTTATCTTCTCTCCTGGCAATTTCTAGGGCGCTGTCACACCAATACCACCAATCGATCGGGTTTTCGGCGTGTTTTCGCAGGTAAAGACTTTCGGATGCAGCCAGATGATTAGCCATGGGAAAAGGGGTATTTTTGCTCTTGCTGCTTATTAGTTTAAGCTAATTAGAGACTAACCGGAATCAAGCTTCTGCTCATGCTGAAAACTTCGATCGCACTAGGATTTTTTCTCACTCAATCTTTGTCCCTTAACCCGGAAGTGCAGGGGGTGGCTAATCATTTAATTGGGGTGATGGATACGACGCAACAAGCGCAGACTAACCCCCGCATTGCTAAGGTGCAAATGACCACCTGTGCCGTGGATTTTTCCCCCAAACAGGATAGTATTTATCTTTATCAGGAACAGGCAATTATCGATCGCTTAAATCAACCCTATCGTCAAAGAATTTTAGTCATTCAACCTAGCCCCGATAATTCCACTGTGGAATCAAAAGCTTATAAGTTAAATAATGCCCCTAACTTTATTAATTTTTGTAACAAAGACTTGACAGAAAGAAAATTAAATGTATCAGATTTGGCCGAGTCGGTGTGTACTGTGTTTTTAAAACCGATAGCGGGGGGTTATCGGGGAGAAACTCCCCCCCAGGGTTGTCCCACTAATGCCAGAGGTGCGGTGAAAATAACTAATACAATTATTCTACATTCCCAGGGCATGGATACCAGCGATCGAGGTTATGATAGCAGCGGGCAGCAGGTATGGGGAGCGCAGGATAATTTCTATCAATTTCGCTGGCAAAAACCCTAAAATCGGCTTTCTTGTTTCATTAATGCCACATCGGCAGCAAAATAGGTCAAAATCAAATCGGCCCCCGCTCGTTTCATACTGATTAAAGTTTCCAAAATCAGGCTTTTTTCGTCAATCCAGCCCTGTTTTGCCGCCGCTTTAATCATTGCGTATTCACCACTGACGTTGTAAGCGGCGACGGGAAGATGGCTACTATCGCGCAGACGACGGATAATATCGAGGTAGGCCAGAGCGGGCTTAACCATAATAATATCTGCCCCTTCTGTTATGTCTAAACTGGCTTCCCGTAACGCTTCCCGACTATTAGCCCCATCCATTTGATAGGTTTTCTTATCACCAAATTTTGGGGCTGATTCTAAGGCATCTCGGAAGGGACCATAATAAGCAGAGGCATATTTAGCCGTATAAGCGAGAATTCCCACATCCAGATAGCCAGCCGCATCTAAAGCTCGACGGATCGCCCCGACCCTACCATCCATCATATCGGAAGGAGCGACGAAATTAGCCCCGGCTGCCGCTTGCGAGAGCGACATTTTCACTAAAACTTCCAGGGTTTCATCGTTGAGAATTTTACCGTCCTCCACAATACCATCATGACCATAAATCGAAAAAGGATCGAGGGCCACATCGGTAATAATAATTATTTCAGGTACTTCTTTTTTGATCGCTTTCACTGCCCTTGGCACTAAACCATCGGGATTATAACTTTCTCTACCGAAATTATCTTTTTTATCTTCGGCAATCAGGGGGAAAAGAGCGATGGCATTAATGCCTAAATTATAAGCATTAACCACTTCTTTGAGCAATAAATCAAGGGAATAACGATAACAATCGGGCATAGAAGGAATAGCCACCTTTTGATTTTCTCCCTCCATGATAAAGAGGGGATAAATCAAGTCATTAACGGTTAATTCGGTTTCACGAACAAGACTGCGAATCGCTGGAGTATAACGAAGACGACGGGGACGAATCAGCATGATAACAGCGCGTCAAAAATAAAAAGTAAACAGTAAATAGCTGGTTTTGCTCTAGTTTTTTACCTAGGAAAAAACTGGGGATAGGACGATCAAATAATCCCAATCCCCCTGAGTAATTAGTGAAAATCGGGACTATGACGAATCAAACTCATAAACTCTTGACGAGTCTTAGCAGAATCGGCAAAAATACCGCGCACGGCACTCGTAGAAGTCCAAGAACCGGGTTTTTCAACCCCGCGCATTACCATACACATATGAGTCGCTTCAATCACCACAGCTACCCCTTGAGGTTGTAGTAATCCCTGCAAAGCATCGGCAATTTGTGCGGTTAAACGTTCCTGTACTTGCAGTCGTCTGGCGTACATTTCACAGATGCGGGCAATTTTCGATAAACCGATCACTTTCCCGTTAGGAATATAGGCAACATGAGCGCGGCCGATAATTGGTAAAATATGGTGTTCACAGGAGCTAAAAATATCGATGTCTCGGATTAAAACCATCTCGTTAGCATCCTCGTGAAAAACTGCCCCATTCAGCAATTCATCCAGGGATTGCTGATAACCAGAAGTGAGAAATTTTAGGGCTTTTACTACTCGTTTGGGAGTGTCTCGTAAACCTTCGCGATCGGGATCTTCTCCTAATCCTAACAGCAGTGTTCGTACCGCTTGCATCATCTCGGCTTCTGATACCGGCGATTTAGGTTCGGTAATCACTTCGGGAAAGTGATTGTAGTCATCATTGTCAAAAATTGCTTTGGACTTAGCTAAGGTCATAGATATTTTTATGGACTCCAATAGTTAATTGATCGGCCGAGTTTTCTGATTTTACCAATGTTAATAAATACCCTTTGCTAGAGTATTTATTTTTCTGGGCATCTAGACGATAACTAATGAAAGCTATCGGGTTATTCCCTCGTCTTTGGGTTTATCTCCGTGGGGAAATATTGAGGGCAGGATTTTAATACATAATTAATCTATCTTGTCAAGTAGTTCATGTGTTTGCTTGAGTGGTTTGCTTGGAATGATAATCGTTATCATTTTAACAAAAAATTTAGATTTACCAACAAAAATTTTGTCGCCAGATAAATATAGTCCCGTTAAGTTATTTAACTTATTTTGAAGATATAGGCATATTTTGCGATTTTATCGCCTATATTCAGCAATATTACTGATTTTTTGCTATTCTTCCTCCGAGTATCAATTCGCCGGAGAAGCAAGGCGATCGAGAAAGAGGATTCCTTCCAGATGATCCTATTCGTGTTGAAAGATACCCCAAGCTAACTAAAAATCTTTTCGAGCGCGTTTTTCCTGCGATCGGGATCTAATTCGATATATCGCTGTAAATTCGCGATTGAAGGGTGGCCGCTCACAGCTTGAACAGTCTGGAGGTCGGTTCCCTGGCGTGACAATTCGGTGATACAACCCACATTCCGCACTTCAAATTGTAGTATAACTGGTAGCATATAAAATGAAAAATCAATTAAGTATTTATACTTGTAGTCTCAGGGGAGAAAAAGTGAGAAACTAAAAAGCTTCTCAAAAAATATTCAAGTCAAGAAAAATGTCAAATTAGGAGTAGATCAGCGAGAGAAAATAACATTTTGATCGCTAATTGCTTACTATCAGTCTTAACCAAATTCTTAAATATTGCTGAAATCGTTTAAAACTGACTGAAAGTATTGGCTAATTTATCAGCAATTCCCTCGATCCAAATTTCATCTTGTTTAGTATAACTGCGCGGCGCATTTGCCGCCAAAATTAACACCCCTTCCTTACCGATGGGTTGACAGATTAAGCCTTGGGTGTTTTCTGGCAAATAGTCAAACTCGATTTTAGCGGGATATAAATTTAAATTAACTAAATAAACGGCTTTACCGGTTTCTAAAACTCTTTTGATAATATTACTAACTTTAACTTCAGAATTCTGGCTTAAGATACCGCGACGTAAGAGAACTTGTCCCCGATAATAAACGATCAGAGATTTTGTTGCGGTGTTAGTTAAAAGTAAATGGGAAGCCCAGGCAAGCTCAATTTTAACCGGTTCTGGCAAATCTGGGGCAAATTCCAGGCCTTCACGCCCGATTAATTCCACAGCATCCGGTAAGCGGGGTTGAACTCTTTGCCAGATTAAACCCACCAAAATTAAAACCCCACTCAAAATCACTCCCATCACATCGGAACGCGCTTGCGATGGGGTTAAATCGGCAGTGGCAAAACGATTAAACATTAATACCGTACCCCCGACGATGCCGGCGAACAGGGGTAACAGTCTTAAAATACGATTGGGATCAGCTTGTACCATAGCTGAGAACTATTCCTCGTCTGGTTCTAGAATACGTTGAAAAAGATAGCCTGTACCTCTAGCGGTGAGAATTAACTCAGGATTGCTGGGATCATCCTCTAATTTGGCTCGTAAACGGGAAATATGCACATCTACCACCCGCGTATCCACATGACGTTCGGGGGTATAACCCCAAACTTCCTGAAGGATTTCCGAGCGCGAAAAAGCTTCTCCCGATCGACTGACCAATAATTCTAGTAAACTAAATTCCATACCGGTCAGACGGATGCGTTCATCTCCCTTATACACTTGGCGTTTATTGGTATCGATTTTAATCGAACCGATATGAATCACACCGGAACTGGGAATCCCCGGGGCGCCATTTTTCTCTACCCGACGCAACACCGAACGAATCCGCGCTTCGAGTTCTTTGGGAGAAAAAGGTTTAACTACATAGTCATCCGCGCCCAATTCTAGCCCAGTAATTCGATCGGCCACATCCCCCAAAGCCGTTAACATAATGATAGGAATATCCGATTCTTTGCGGAGTTCCTGACAGACACCGTAACCGTCTAATTTCGGCATCATCACATCCAAAACCACTAAATCGGGTTCGGCGGTGCGGAAGGTTTCTAAAGCTTCCTCGCCGTCGGCGGCGGTGACGACTTCATAACCAATCATCGACAAACGAGTCTCTAAGATACGACGGATGCTGGCTTCATCATCAACAACGAGAATTTTTTCCTTCTGGTTCTCCAACTGAATTAACACTCCTTAGTTAAATAGTGTGATGAATTTTAAAGTTAAATAACGAGCGTTCCTGTTTATAGAATATCCCTTTGCCGTTATCATTAAGCCTAAATTTCCTATTTTATTTCTTTTATGGCAATTATCAATAACTTTAGGGTCTTGCTTACCCTATATCATACTTAACTAAATTTGACAAGAGAATTGATCCCCAAACCGCTTTTCTTCAACTTTTCTTAAAAAACATGGCGAAATCGCGAACAATATATATCTGTAGCGCTTGCGGGGCGGAATCTCCCCAATGGTTGGGAAAATGCCCCAGTTGTGACACCTACGGGACGCTAGAAGAACAAGTGACAGCTGGTGGCAATAATCCGGCGGTAAATCGCCCAGGATGGCAAAATAGTCGCCCAAATAACGGCAAAGGACAACGCAACCCGCAGCCGCGCATCTCGGTGCGCTTCTCGGAAATTACCCAGTATGAACAGGAACGTTTTCCCTCCGGTTACGGGGAATTCGATCGCGTTCTCGGTGGTGGCATTGTCCCCGGTTCTCTTGTACTAATCGGCGGCGATCCGGGTATCGGCAAATCGACGCTTTTACTGCAAGTTACCAACCAACTCGCCCAAAGATTACCGCGCATCCTCTACGTTTCCGCTGAAGAATCGGGACAACAGATTAAACTGCGGGCTGCCCGTTTGGGGGTGGGAGTGGTTCCCGTGGAGTCGGAAAATAACGGCAATGGCAAGGAAAAAAAAGCCTCTGAATCAACTGCAGAACTCGATAATCATCTCTATGTTTTGCCAGAAACCGATTTAGAGGAAATTTTGCGAGAATTAGAATCTTTACGCCCACAGGTGGCGGTAATTGACAGTATTCAAACTCTTTATTTTGGGGCGTTAACTTCCGCACCGGGATCCGTCGCCCAAGTTCGCGAATGTACCTCCGCCTTGATGCAGGTGGCAAAACGGGAGAATATTACTTTATTAATTGTCGGTCATGTGACTAAAGAAGGAGCGATCGCTGGTCCGCGAGTTTTGGAACATTTGGTCGATACGGTGTTATATTTTGAAGGCGATCGCTATGCCTCCCATCGTCTCTTAAGATCTGTGAAAAACCGTTTTGGGGCAACCCATGAGATCGGTATTTTCGAGATGGTGGATCACGGTTTGGTGGAAGTGGAAAACCCCTCAGAATTGTTTTTAGGCAATCGCGACGAATTTTCCCCGGGTACGGCGACGGTGGTAGCCTGTGAAGGTACACGCCCGATTGTGGTGGAGTTACAGGCATTAGTTAGCCCTACCAGCTATGCTTCCCCCCGAAGATCGACTACTGGCATAGAATACAACCGATTACAGCAAATTCTCGCCGTTTTAGAAAAGCGCGTCGGTATTCCTTTATCGAAATTAGATGCCTATGTTGCCTCCGCAGGAGGGTTGGGAGTGGAAGAACCGGCGGCGGATCTGGGAGTTGCGATCGCTGTTGTCGCCAGTTTTCGCGATCGAGTTGTGGATCCGCGCACAGTTTTAATCGGGGAAGTGGGATTAGGCGGACAAGTGCGCTTGGTGTCGCAAATGGAACTAAGATTAAAAGAAGCGGCTAAATTGGGCTTTAAACGGGCGATTGTCCCCAGAGGTCAAGTTTATCCCGAAGATGTGGGCTTAGAAATTGTTCCAGTCGGCAAGGTAATCGAGGCAATTGTCGCCGCAATTCCCCCCCAGCAGCGCTTTGGGGAAGATATGGAAGACGAGGAAGGGGAAGGGCAAGAATAACGGTACAATGCTAAAAAAGATTAAATTACTTGGGAGATTTTCACCATGTCTGTGTTAGCTGTTGCTGCTTTAGCGGGTTATCTGATCGTTTTTACCGGAATTGCCCTCGGTCTCTTTTTCGGTCTGCGCGCCGCTAAAATTATCTAGTATATAAACAGTAAAAAAGCTGTAGTGATCGGTTTAACTGATCACTATTGCCCATTCTAGGGGAAATAAAAAATGACTGTTATTCCCGACTTTAAAACTCTCTACGAAATTGATGATTCTCTCTGGTTGGAAGAAACCATCGAACTCTTGAAAGCGAAAAAATTTGACGCTTTAGATTTAGACAATTTAATCGAGGAGTTAGAAGACTTGGGGAACGAAAAAAGGTTTCGTGTTGCCAGTTTTTTACAGCAAATTATTAGACATTGTTTATTGTTACAATTTTGGATAAGCGAAAGAGAATATAGTCAGGCTCATTGGCAAGCAGAGATAGTAAGTTTTCAATATCAGTTAAAGCGCTATTTAACCACAAATCTTCGTCAATACCTAGAACAGGAATTTGAGCAAATTTACTTTGAGTCCGTGCGATACGTTCGTAAAAAAACTGATAATAAAGTCAACTTTCCCGATACTTGTCCCTACAGTTTAGAAGAACTTCTCGATCCCAATTGGCTGCCACCTTACGAATAAAGGAGATGATAATGACTGTTATTCCCAACTTAAAAACTCTCTATGAGATTGATGATTCCCTCTGGTTAGAAGCAACCATAGAACTCTTGAAGAATAAAAGATATGAAGCTTTAGATTTAGAAAACTTAATCGAGGAGTTAGAAGACTTGGGAAACGAAAAAAGGTTTCGTGTTGCTAGTTTTTTACAGCAAATTATTAGACATGGTTTATTATTACAATTTTGGACAAGGGAAAGAGAATATAATCAAGCTCATTGGGAATCAGAACTGGTAAATTTTCAAGATCAATTAAATACCTACCTAACGGCAAGTTTACGGAAATATTTAGAACAAGAATTTGATAATATTTATCAGAAGGCACTCCGTTATGTGAGAAAAAAGACCAACAATCAAGTCATTTTTCCCGATACTTGTCCCTACAGTTTAGAAGAACTTCTCGATCCTAATTGGCTACCATCTGACAATCAAGGAGATAAAAAATGACTGTTATTCCCGACTTAAAAACTCTCTACGAAATTGATGATTCTCTCTGGTTAGAAAAAACTATCGAATTCTTAAAAGCGAAGAGATTTGACGCTTTAGATTTAGACAATTTAATCGAGGAGTTAGAAGACTTGGGAAACGAAAAAAAGTTTCGTGTTGCTAGTTTATTAGAGCAAATTATTAGACATTTCTTACTCCTACAGTTCTGGACAGAGGAAAGAGCATATAATCAGGATCACTGGGAGTTAGAAATAGTCAACTTTCAAATTCAGCTAAAAAGACGTTTAACCACTAATCTCTGTAATTATTTACAAAATGAGTTAACTAACATTTATGAAGATGCAGTTTTCTTTGTGCGGAAAAAGACAAAAAATAAAGTTACTTTCCCCGATAGTTGTCCCTACAGTTTAGAAGAACTTCTCGATCCTAATTGCCTGCCATCTTATCATCAAGGAGATAAAAAATGACTGTTATTCTCAACTTAAAAACTCTCTACGAAATTGATGATTACCTCTGGTTAGAAGAAACTATAGAACTTTTGAAGAATAAAAGATATGAAGCTTTAGATTTAGAAAACTTAATCGAGGAGTTAGAAGATTTAGGAAGCGAGAAAAAGTTTCGTGTTGCCAGTTTATTAGAGCAAATTATCAGACATTGTTTACTCCTACAATTTTGGGAAGATGAAAGAACATATAATCGTAGTCATTGGCGCTCAGAAATTGTCAATTTTAAAAACCAGATCGATACTTATTTAACTACTAATCTCCGCAATTATCTCACTCAAGAATTACCTCGCATTTATCAGAAAGCCTTAAATTATGTTAGAGAAAAAACCGATAATCAAGTTAGTTTTCCTGGGGAATGTCCCTACAGTTTAGAAAATCTCCTTGATCTCGATTGGTTTCCTCCAGAAAATGAATAAAGGAAAAAACGAAATGCTGAAAAAGTTTCTACGTTGGCTGATTATTGGGGGAACCTTATTTTTTGTTCTCAGTAACCTTAAAAATAACTGGGATAACGTCACCTCAGTTAGAATTGAAAATCATGGCTGGTTATTTCTTTTCTTGGCACTTGTAACCACCGTTATTGCTCAAATTTGGGCAGGATGGGTGTGGACATGGATACTCAAAAGCTATCAACAACCGATTAAAACCTCCGCAGGAATTGGCATCTATATGATTACCAATTTAGGAAAATATCTACCCGGTAATATCGGTCACTTTTATGCTCGCATCGTGGCAATTAATAAAGCAGGAAGTGATTGGGGAACCGCTAGTTTAAGCGTTTTATTAGAACTTTTATTACTGGTATGTGCAGCCTTAGCCATAGCAGTTATTGCTAGTGGTTTAGGTTGGATGAAATCTAGCTCAAGTCTAGGGATACAGATATTAGTTTTAGGATTAATTTTAATTGGCATTCATCCCAAATTTTTAAATTATCCTCTCAAAATCCTTAGCAAAAAGAAAAAGATTGCTCAAGAACCTGTTTATCTAACTAAATATCCTCTCGTCCCCCTCTTGGGTGAAACTGGATTTTTATTGTGGCGCGGTGCGGGTTTTATTTTAGCTTGGATGGTATTAAAAATGATTACCCCCGCTCAGATTTTACCCCTACTAGGAACCTTTAGTTTTGCTTGGTTATTGGGTTTAGTTGTCCCCGGAGCGCCGGGAGGACTAGGAGTGTTTGAAGCTACAGTAATCGCACTTTTAGACACAGAAAAATTTCCCGCTGCTAACGTACTTGTCACCGTTGCGATCTATCGTTTAATTAGCATTCTCTCCGAAGTCATTGCCGCCGGAATCGGGACAAAATTAGTTAAAGATAAAGCCAAGTTTTTTGGTTAGCTTAAGGATATTAGTCGGGTGTGTTAGCCCGATGTAACGCACCCAGAAGAAAAGTTTTGATCATTGTTAAGCCAAGATAATTTCCTCAACTCCTAACATCTATCTCCTCACTCCTAAATTCTGATGTAACATAGGATCAATAATCAGCAAAAACATGGATACTCCCACCTAGAGAGGCCGAAAAAATGACGATTGCCAAAAGCGACGAAACTGCCACCTCTCCGGCACTGATAGAAGAAGATTTCGAGGACTTCTGGGAACCCCCCCCACCCCCCACAGACTTAATTTTTGATGATGGTGAACCATTGGAAAGCAACCGACACCGCATTGCCATGAATGTCTTGATTCGCTCCCTACAGCAGGGTTACGGCGAACGAGACGACTTCTACACCGGTGGCAATATGTTTATTTATTTCAGCCGTGAACAGGCGAAAAATCGCGATTTTCGCGGGCCAGATTTCTTCGCTGTCCTCAATGTCGATGGCAAGAGAGAGCGACAGGGTTGGGTAATTTGGGAAGAAGAGGGACGTTATCCCGACGTTATCGTAGAATTAACCTCTCCTAGTACCGCCAGAACCGATAAAGTGCGAAAAAAAGCCATTTATGAGGGAACCTTCCGCACGCCAGATTATTTCATCTACGATCCTTTCGATGGCAATTCTTTACAAGGATGGCATTTAGGGGCCGACCAACGCTACCATTCTTTAGAACGAAACGAGCGCGGCTGGTTATGGTGCGAAAGCTTAGGCTATTGGTTGGGAACTTGGCAGGGGACTATTGACCGAGAAACGGCAATTTGGGCGAGATTTTATGACCCAGAAGGCAATTTAATCCCCTTGCCAGAAGAAGCGGCCCAGGAGCAAGCAGCCGCAGCCCAGGAGCAAGCGGCTGCAGCACAGGAGCAATTAAATGCTACTCAGCAAGCTCTGGAAGAGGAAAGACAGCGTTCTCAACAGCTGGCGGCTCGTTTGCGAGAAATGGGGATAGAGCTATAGTATAGCTGTATTTGTTTAGGTGAGGAGGTAAACTACTGGTGTTCCTCCTCCCTCAAAGTCGGTTAATTTCTCCTTTCACGGTTGAGGGAGCCTGTAATCCCAGTGTATTTGAAATCTAGCGCGACACCTGTTTGCTGCTTTGATTACCTTTTGGACAGTGGGTAATTATTGATCAGATTTTTCTTTTATTCTTCCTTAAACAGTAAACAGTGAACTGAAAACTCAAATCTGATAACTGATAACTGATAACTGATAACTGTCTCAACCAGGAAATTTATTTGGCACGACTACTTATATGTCTAATCTATCTTTGGGCGCACAACCCCCCCTCGAATTTATCCACCCTGACCTTAATCCCTTGCTTTTAAGGGGATGTCAAATCTTTTTACCTCTCTGGTTACAAACTAAAACCAATTTAAGAGAAATTTCCGCCGCCAATCTAGAAACTTTAATCACATTTTATCAAAAAAGTCAAGAGAAAAAAGTCCGTTTACTGCTGGCTTTTCGTCATCCCAGTATTAACGATCCCTACTGTATGGCCTATCTTTTGTGGAAATTAGTACCCAAAAAAGCCAAAGAGTTAGGAATAAAATTACCAGCACCCATTCACGCTCATTTTATGTACGATCGAGGGATTCCTTTATGGGCTGGAGAAAGGGTAGGATGGTTATATTCTAAGTTAGGTGGCACACCAATTCAACGGGGAAAAGCCGATTTAATCGGATTGCGATCGGCTCGTCGTTTATTATTAGAAGGAGATTATCCTCTAGCTGCCGCTCCGGAAGGGGCAACTAACGGACATAATGAGCTTGTCAGTGCTATTGAACCGGGTATTTCTCAATTGGCTTTTTGGGGTGTGGATGATGTCAAAAAAGCTAAACAACAGCAGGAAGTAATTATTTTACCTATTGGTATTCAGTATTTTTATTTGACTCCAGTGTGGCCAGAAATCGAGCAAATTTTAACTAATTTAGAAACCGATAGCGGTTTAGAAACAATCCCGAATTCATCCTCAAAAGAAAAGGTTTTATACGAGCGTCTTTTTCGGTTAGGAGAAAGATTATTATCTTTAATGGAGGATTTTTATCGAGATTTCTACTATCAATCTTTGCCAGTAGTGCCTGCCAATGGTGATGATCCAAACGAAACCCTAGCCAAACGTTTAGCCAATTTATTAGATGTGGCCTTACAAACCGTAGAAAAGTATTTTAATGTTTCTCCTAATGGTAATGTAATCGATCGCTGTCGTCGTTTGGAACAAGCAGGATGGGAACGCATTTATCGGGAAGAATTAAAACCCACTCATTCTATTTCTCCCCTTGAATTAGGATTAGCTGATCGCCTGGCCGATGAAGCTAATTTAAAAATGTGGCACATGAGAATTGTGGAAAGTTTCGTGTCAGTAACTGGTTATTATGTCAAAGAAAAACCCACCGTAGAAAGATTTGCCGAGACAATTCTCTTACTCTGGGATTTAGTGACAAGAATTAAGGGAGGTAATCCCTTTTTCCGTCCCCAAATTGGTCAACAAAAAGCTATAATAACTATTGGTAAACCTATTTCCGTATCCGAGCGCTATGGCGATTATAAAAGTGATCGACGCTCGGCCGTAGCACAATTAACCCAAGATTTACAAACCAGTTTAGAAAGTTTAATTATTCATCAGTAGATAATTAATATCAAAATGTTTTAATTTTTTCTTCTATCTATGAGCAAATATAAAACTTTGCATATCAAAGAATCTATCTCTCTTTTAAAAGTCTATCTGCTAGAGGCCGAAAAAACTCAGCCGATACAAGCATTGATTGATTTTAAAACATCTCAGTCTTATAATATTAGACAGTTTGCTCAATTTTCAGATTATAGCTATAGCACATTATACAAGTGGTTTAGTCGTTATCGTCAGCAAGGAATTAGAGAATTTATCAAAGTTAATCCTCTAGAATCAACCATTGGAGAAACATTAATTAATCGAGACGGTGAAGTTGTTTTTTACCAAGAAATATTTAATGATAAACAAAGTGAATATTTGCTAAATATTTTACAAAATGAGATAGCTTGGCGACAGGATTATATAAAAATGATGGGGCAAACCTTACCTCTACCTCGATTAACTGCTTGGTATGGCGATTCAGATAAATCCTATACTTATTCAGGAATTAATATGAATCCTCTGGCTTGGACAGATACCTTATTATATATTAAAGAGAGAGCGGAAACTCTAGCAGGTACGAAATTTAACAGCGTGCTTCTGAATTTTTATCGAGATGGTCGAGATAGCGTCGCTTGGCATAGTGATGATGAACCAGAATTAGGCAAAAATCCAGTTATCGCATCGGTTAGTTTTGGAAGTACAAGGAGATTTTCACTTAAACACAAACAGGAGGAAGATATTATCAATCTTGATCTAACATCAGGTAGTTTGCTCATCATGCGCGGAGCAACTCAACACCACTGGTTGCATCAATTACCCAAAACTAATCACAATATTTCTGCGAGAATTAATCTTACTTTCAGGACTATTATCTAACCATGAACGAACTTGACAACTTATATGATTTAATTCTAGAAAATTTAAGTTCTCTGAATAAATCCCAGGGAAAAAGTCTTAATATTCAATCTTACTTACAATCTTTGCAACCTGATGTTAAACGACTAAGAAGTAGTTTTCATACTAATCATGTAAGTGTAGATTATTCTAATTATAACACTCAGGCTGCTTACTTACTGGCTTACTATCCTCATTATGTAGAAATGACTTATCGAGCTTTGGAAAGCTTGCAACAAAAAGACCCTAGTTTGATGCAGCTAGTTTTTGACAAAAAACATCTCAAAGTTTGTTTATTTTGTGCGGGTGCTGCACCTGAAGCTCTTGGTTTATTAAGTTTTGTACGACAATTTTACCCAGAAGTAAAATCTATAGTTATCTATTCCTACGACCTATATTCTGATACTTGGCGAACGAGTCAAGACATCACTAAAAATATAATCAACAATTGCTTTAAAGACTATCATTTTGCCTTGTTAACTCGTACTTTAAATATAAATTATGTTAAGGATGTAACGAAGATAATGCCTACAATTGAAAGCACTGATATTTTTATGCTTCAAAATTGCTTAAATGAACTTAAAACTAATCAATTACAAAGCATTATTTTTTTGCTTAATTATCAACCAGAAAGAAGTTTACTATTGATTAATGATTTAAAAAAACATAAAATAGCCCAAAATATGGAAAGGCAGATACAAAGTAAAATTTCATACACAAAATTAGAAAGTAAACGAGAATATAATCAAGAAATATTTAGACAATTTGCTGGTGGCAATGACTTTAAATCTTCCTTAAAACTACCATCAATTTTAAGAGAAAATTTACTAACAGGAGAAGATGGACTAATTCCAAGAGAGAAGACTAGCTACAGTTATGTATGTGTCTACAAAGTTTTCTCTGATGTAGGAAACTCTCCTGAATTAGATACTTTTTATAATTCTGGTGATTTGTCAGAACAAGTTAACCGATTACCAACTCAGTTTAATAGTTTTGATGTTAAGCTAGAACAGTTATTAGCTGTTGAAAGTAATTATTTAAAAATTTCTGAGATTGTAGAATCCTATGATCAAAAATTAGAGGAATTTCAGACAACCTTACAAAAGGAAAAAGATACAATACAAGCAGATTTAGAAACTCTTATATCTAATATACAAAATCTTGAGACTAAGAACTCGAAACAAGAAATTAAGTTAGAGGAAATTGAGCGCAGACTGAATCGTTTTGAGGAAGAACGAAAAAACTTAACACGGCAACTAGAGAGAAATCGCAAAGCCGTTATATTCGCTATTTTAATTAGCTTGCTAGGGGTGATTTTAGGAGTTATTGCTCTATTTCAATGAAAATAATAGACAATAGACCTCTTGCATAATTTTTTTATGGTATAATATAAGGTCTTGCTTTTTTCTCAATTCTTAGATTGAAGTGGAAAAAAGAATAAAATGTGATCTTAGGTCAGGAAATCATTTATAATTTTGCTATGTTTATTAGCAAAATTATGGATTATCAAAACTTATCAGATGAACAATTCAAACGCCGTTTCGGTGTGTATAAACAAACATATAGAAAGATGGTAGAATCAGTAAAAAGTGTT
>NZ_JBLZRT010000017.1:0-1601 GCF_048564745.1 Microcystis sp. | reverse complement strand
CTTAAATGTATCTGGATACACGCCACACAAGCGTTTGAACTCTGTTGGCTTTAAAGTTTTTACTTGTTCGTAAGTCATCTTTCAATCTTAACTCTTGGACTATTTTATCCTATTTTGTCTAGACTTATGCAAGAGATCTATTGATACCCCAACCTTGCCCCGCCATCCCCAGCACCATGAACTCGTGACACGGGGGGCGGAACTGATCGCGGAGCAAACCAAAACTGTGGCGGGTACTTTGGGCAATAAGCGCAGTGCAGCGGCGCGGACTTATGATCGCTTGATGGCCTACACCCAACGGATCCGTGAAACCACGCCTCTACTGGCCATGGGGACGGAATGGGAAAACCGGTCACGGGCGATCGAAGAAATCAACCAGCATCCGTTAAAGCAAAATGCGATCGCTCGCCTCAACAGGGAACTTAAAGCAGGCATCAGTGATGAGCAGTTGGCAAAACTGGTGACTTTTCTGCGAGAGCATGATGCCCTGTGTGTGATCAACCCGGAGGAACGGCAAGACGGAGCACGAATTATCTGTTCGATGGGATTATTTAGAGGCTAAAGTAGAGGCAGGTTCCCAGTATTTCCCCCTGTTGAGAAAACAACCTATGACTGAAACTAAGTAGCTGGTTATAATTAAATTAAAAATGGATTTTGCCTTTAATCCCCCCTTGATCCCCCCTTGATAAGCTATCCCTTATAGGGATCTTTCTTAACAATTTTTTCAGTAAGCACTCCAACCCTTATCCTGACTTGATTTCAGTTTTTTCCTTGTCAGTAAGGGTGTCAACAAGGAATATTACAAATTGTTAACCGAGTCTTGAAAGCCTTGTGCCACAAAGGTTTGAAATGTTAAGAAAGATGTGACTAAAGGACAGCTTAATAAGGGGGGCATCTGACAACTTTTAACGCCTACCTACTTAGGAGAAGAAACAATGCAATCCAACCTCTATGAAACAGATTTTTATGCTTGGACTTTGGAGCAATCTAAGTTACTCCAAATAAGCGATTTTAAGGGATTAGATATTGTGAATTTGGTCGAGGAAATTGAATCTTTGGGTAAACAACAGCGGCAAGAATTAGAGAACCGTTTAGCAATCTTGCTTGGTCATCTTCTTAAGTGGGACTACCAGCCCGAACGCCGTAGCAAAAGCTGGAAAGCTACTATTCGTGAACAACGACGAGCGATTCAAAGACTGATGCAAGCAAACCCTAGCCTCAAGCCTTATCTAGAAGAGGCGATCGCCTACGCTTATCAATCTGGGATTGATCTAGTGGTGCGCGAAACGCCCTTGGACGATCAAGATTTACCCGCCGATTGTCAGTACACACCAGAGCAAATTTTCGACCCTAATTTTCCTCAGACTTTGAACTAGGCTTGACATCATATTTCCCTGAGAGGGGGACAAGCGAGCTAGAAGGTAGATAGGGCAAGCGATATCGCTCTTTGTCCTTTGATGTCAGCAATTCTCATTTTAAAAAGTAACAAGTGATACAGACAGAAACAAAGCTTTAAGCAAGCTACAAAATGCGCTCCCGCGAGTGCGACTGCATCGCAGAGAAGTGAGTATATAGAGTATTTATACTCAAAATATTTGAAA
>NZ_JBLZRT010000016.1:0-54343 GCF_048564745.1 Microcystis sp. | reverse complement strand
AGTATTTTACCCTGACAGGGCTTTTCTGATGACCTACACAACCTTTAGTATTGTCCATCACCTCGATTGTTCTGGGTGTTTTTTTATATAATCTCCGGAATTGCGGCGCTTAGGGATGGGTGTGGGGTGTGGGGTGTGGGGGGTGGGCTTCGGCGGTGAGCTCAGACGAACGGGGGCGGGGTGGGGGGGGTGGGGGGTGGGGGTTGGGGGTTGGGGCGGTGGGCCCGGCGGAGGGGTTGGGGGGGGGGGGGTGGGGGGGGGGGGGTGTGGGGTGTGGGGTGTGGGGGGTGGGGAAATGGGGAGAATAAATAAAAATAATCTCCTGTCTCGGAGTCTCGGAGTCTCCTGTCTTCGTTATTGAGGATTTTTTCTTTTTGCGGGTTTTTGTTTGCTGGTAGGGAGTAGGGGAGCGGTTAATTTTTCGTAGAGTTCAAAGAGGTATTCAATACGGTTTAATTCACTGGTAAAGGGTTGGGGACGATAACACAAATCAACAGCTTTGTCAAGTTTTTGGTGAGCTTTGAGCAAGTCGGGAGGCATGGTTAAAGGATCGTATAAATCCGCAAGGCTACTATCAGGATATTTTACCCTTGTATCTAGCACAGTTTGAGCGCAAGTTTCAACGGTTTGTTTTTGTTTGTCGGTGATATTTTCTGGAAAGGGAAAATTATTATAAACGATGGTGTTTGAATAACGATAATCGCTTTTTAATCTTCCGCAAACATATTTAACCCATGCCATGTGCATTTCTGAAGTTAAGATACCAAAATGATAAAGAGTTGCATAAGGAATAATTAAACATGAATTACTTGTAATTATATCAGGAGATAAAAATCCAGTTGGAATATATTTTCTATTCTCTGATGAAACACCCGGAATAAGTAAATAATTAGTATCAGGTTGTCTATTTTCTCCAAAAAGAGTTGGAAATTTAGATAATTCTTGAGTGGTTTTTCGATTGCTTTCACTTCGCACTTTTCTAACTTCTTCAACTCTTCTATAAATTTCTTTTGACTTCTTTAATTCTTGAGGTTGAATGTTAACAAGCCAAAGACAATAACGAGAATAACCATTAATAAATTCTTGCGCCCCTGTATAGCGTCTTATCCATTTATCAGAATCAGGTTCATTCTTAACTAATTCTTCTTTTTCAGATTGTGAAAGAATAAGATGACCACCATCGTTTGGCATACTTCCAAAGTTTATTTCTGGAACAGATGAAATGGTTTTTCTTCTACTTAAAATTACCAAGTCACTACCCTCAACTAGGTAAGGATTAATATTTTTAACTTTTCTTTCTGTTGGTTCACCTTTAATATCAGCATAATCAAAAATACGTTTATTGTCAATATCTTCTAGCCCAAAACCAATAATAACACAATGAACTGCGGCGTTTCCTTTTGCTTCATTACTCCAGCTAAAAGTTCGATGGGCAAAATGAATTTTTATTTTATATTTTTGATAAAGCTCTTGCCAAAGAACACCAACTTGTTCACCCTGAGAAATAGAATTTGTGCTAACTAAAGCGCAACGAATTAAACTATTTTGAATAAATTCAGCCGCTTTAATATACCATGCGGTCACATAATCTAAAACACCTGCTCCTTTAATGTCCCCTAAAACATGATTCATGTCAGCCTTTTGGTCGGCATTTTGTAACTGTTTCCCCACAAAAGGAGGATTACCTAAAATAAAATTGAGCTTCTCTTTTGATATAAGTTCTTCCCAATCAATCCGCAAGGCATTTCCATTAACAATCTTTGCCGCTTTCTTTAATGGTAAACGCACAAAATATTGACCAAAAGTATTACTAACTTTAATATTCATCTGATGATCAATTAACCACATTGCCACCTCTGCCACCCTCACCGCAAACTCATCGTATTCAATACCAGCAAACTGATTGACATCTACCTGAATAATGGTACTAATATCTGTTACTAACTGCCCCGTTTTATCTAATTTATCTAACTCCTGTAATACCAAAATCTCTAAATCTCGTAACTCCCGATAGGTAATAATTAAAAAATTGCCGCAACCACAGGCAGGATCAAGAAAATATAAATTAGCAATCTTTTTCTGAAATTCTAGTAATTTATTGCGATTGCCTTTAATCTTCTCAAATTCCCTGTGTAAATCATCTAAAAATAATGGTTTAATCACCTTTTGAATGTTCTTCTCTGAGGTATAATGCGCCCCTAAATTGCGTCGCTCTTTTGGATTCATTACCGCTTGAAACATAGAGCCAAAAATAGCAGGGGAAATTTTTCCCCAATCAAAAGCACAAGCTTCTAATAACATGACTCGCATCTTGCTATCAAAAGCCGCTAAAGGTAACGACTCCTCGAATAACTTGCCATTTATGTAGGGAAATTGAGTTAAATTCTCATCGAGATTTTTTAATCTTTTGTCTTCTGGTGTATTCAAAACCTGAAAAATAGCATCAATGTGCATCGCCAAATCACTGCCATCTTCTTTGGTATGTAAATCGATATATTCCCAGAAAATACCCTTATTAAAAATACCCGTATCATCGGCAAATAAACAAAATAATAAACGCACTAGATAAACTTCTAAATTATGCCCCATATAACCAATTTCTTTCAGGCAATCATGAAGTTTTCCCATTAACTCGGCTGCTTGAATATTGACGGGATCTTCGTCTTTATAAACTCGCTTTTCGTAACCAGCAATAAAATCAAATAAATGAACGTTATCAACAAAATTACTTAATTCAAATTCCCATTGATTGCCCGAATCTAAATCATATAATTTAAACCGTTGAAAATCCGAGACTAAAATATAACGCGGTAACTCATGTTCCTTTAAATTGGGAAAATAATCCTTAGCCTGTTGTGTGGCTTTTTCTAAATCTTTACCCTTCGATTTATGCTCAACTAAAATCGTTCCTTTCCAGAGTAAATCAATAAAACCCTGTTTATTATCGGCTTTTTTTATCGGTTGCTCAAAACTAGCTACCCTACGCCGTGAAATGCCAAAGACATTAAAAAAATCATTCCAAAAAGACTGAGATTCTGCTTTTTCTGAAGTCTCTCCTTCCCACTCTTTTTGAAAAGCGATGGCGCGATTTTTTATTTCATTCCAACTTAAAGGCATAGTTTTAACTCCTTATCTTTCGCCGGTTTGCTCAACGATACTAGAAAATGGTGTAGGGAGCCAGATGCAGTCAGCAAGGGATACAGATAGTTTCCATTTTAGGTGATTTTTTGGTAAACTACAAGGGAAACTAGAAATTAGTAACGCCTTGAGAATTGTAGCCGCTTAGTTATCAGTGCAGTTATTGACTCGAAGGAACAACTTATCGCTATGTCGAAAACTCTCTACGAACAAGATTTTCAAGTATGGCTCGCAACAACAATTAGCCACCTACAGAAGCGGGAATTTGCTGCGCTGGATACTGATAACTTAATTGAGGAGTTAACCGAGTTGGGAAAATCGGAAAAAAGAACTTTAGAAAGTAATTTGATGATTCTTTTAGCTCATTTGCTCAAATTAAAAGTACAGCAGGACGCACCGCCATCAATGAAGGATAGCTGGTATTGTTCTATTATTGAGCATCGCCAGCGAATTGAGAAAAACTTACGCAATACGCCTTCCCTGAAATCCTATCTAGAAACTGCCATTGAGGAAGCTTATCCAGATGCTCGTCAAGTGGCAATTAAGGAAGGGAAACTTGCTCAATTTGGTGTTCGGATTCCCCCAGAAAATGATTATCCTCAAATTTGTCCTTTCTTGCCAGAGCAAATCTTAGATGAGAACTTCTATGGCAATTGACCAAATGTGTCTCAGCTTATAATAATATGAACAACCACAAAGGCACAAAGGACACAAAGATTAGGTTTTTCTGGCAACCCTAACTAGGGTTTGCTGAATAAGTAGGGGCGAAGCATTCGGATAGAAAATCTACCTTTTCACCGATAGGTTATTGTCCGAATGCTTCGCCCCTACAGGACGCGGACCGATGAAGACGCAAGGTTTTGAACGACGATTCTCTCAAAATCTTGCACCTGTGGGAGCGAGAAAAGCCCCAAAACCTTTACTTTGCCTACATTTCAAATTTATTCAGCAAACCCTAACTAAAACTTACCTGAAGAAAAGCCCCCAGAAAACATCACTTTCTAGGGGTTTAATTACAATTGACGGAAAACAAACTTATGGGGAGGTTAACCTCCAGCCACCGCAGGAACGATACTGACTTCATCGCCATCTTTTAAGGGAGTTTTTGTCCCATCGAGGAAGCGAATATCTTCACTGTTGACGTAGAAATTTAAAAAGCGCCGGGGTGCGCCCTCTTCATCGCATAAGCGGGCCTTAATACCGGGGAAACTTGCTTCTAAGGATTCGATTAAATCACCGACATTACTAGCACTACACTCGACGGTAGCCTTATTTTTTGTAAGTTGTTGCAGGGGAGTGGGAACGAGAACTTTTACAGCCATAGATATTAAAGGAAAAAGTGGAAAGGACAGTAAGCTGCGCGCGAATTTAAATTGCTTGTGGAGATGAGGCAAGAGGATAATCGCCCCATCATCCCTGAACATCAATTCTAGACGAGAACCTGTTGCCATTCGAGGCGTTCGAGGGTGCGGGAACGTTCCAGGGCCCGTTCAAAGCTTTCTAATTTCGGTTCGATTAACAGGGGTTCACCGATATAACCCTGTACCGCTTCTTGGGTTTTTAGACCATTACCGGTGATATAAACAACTGTGGTTTCTTCGGGGTCGATTTTACCCGCTTCCACTAATTTTTTCAAGACGGCGATAGTCGTACCGCCTGCGGTTTCCGTGAAAATGCCTTCCGTTTCTGCCAAAAGTTTAATACCTTCGATAATTTCGGCATCGGTGACGGATTCAATATTACCGCCAGTTTTACGCGCAATATCAAGGGCATAAACACCATCGGCGGGATTACCAATAGCGATCGATTTGGCGATAGTATTGGGTTTAACTGGGGCGACAAAATCCCGTCCTTCCTTGAAAGCTTGGGCAATGGGGGAACAACCCTCCGCTTGAGCGCCACTAAAACGCACTGCTTTATCTGCCACCAAACCGACTTTGACGAATTCTTGGAAGCCTTTATAAATCTTGGTAAAGAGGGAACCACTGGCTAAAGGTGCGACAATATGATCGGGGAGTTTCCAGCCTAATTGTTCAGCCACTTCAAAGCCTAAAGTTTTGGAACCTTCGGAATAGTAGGGACGCAGATTGATGTTGACAAAACCCCAACCGTAGGTATTGCCCACTTCTGAACAGAGACGGTTAACTTGATCGTAATTGCCTTTAACTGCCATTACCGTGGGATTATAGATTAGGGTGCCGAGAATTTTACCCGCTTCTAAGTCGGAGGGAATGAAAACACAACAGTCTAAACCGGCGTGAGCGGCAATAGCGGCGGTGGAATTGGCCAGATTTCCCGTACTAGCACAGGAAACGGTAGTAAAACCTAATTCTTTGGCCCGGGTAAGGGCGACGGATACCACTCTATCTTTGAAGCTGAGAGTGGGCATATTGACGGCATCATTTTTAATGTAGAGATTTTTTAGACCCAAGCGCCGAGCTAAACGGTGGGATTTAACTAGGGGAGTCATACCCGTACCCACATCGATGGGATTTTCACTTTCCACCGGCAAAAAGGAACGATAGCGCCAGATGGAATTGGGACCTGCTTGAATGCTTTCTCTGGTAACGGTGCGACGGATGAGGTCGTAATCGTAGTCCACTTCTAGGGGGGCAAAGGTTTCTTCGCAGATATTCAGCGCTTTCAGAGGGTAAGAAGTCCCTCCTTCCTTAGAAACCAAGCGGGTAAAGGTGGGGATGAATTTTGAGGTTTTGATGTTTGTCGCTAGGGTCATGATTTTCCTGTCTTGCCGTCAACTGAATCTACACACATCCTATCACCGGCAAAATCTTGGTGTCAAATATACCCGACTATTTTTGTCGGGTATAAATTTATACAAAAACTAGGTGATATTCTGGGGAGCAGCAAGGGTTAAGGGGAGAGAGTTCGGCTGCCGTGTCAGGAAACTTCGGGGTAGTTTTAGGTCAAAAAAAGGACTAGGAGAAGGGATTTAAGTTTTTTAGGAGGTTACAGCCTATTTACTGCTAATTTTATCGAAATAAACCCTAATTTTTCTTTAAATAGCCTAAAAAGGGGGGCGATTAACTGCGGTTGCCAGAAAGTTTCTCGCTTTACTCAGGATGATTGTCAAGAAAAGTGACAAATTATGTGATTTTGTTGAGAAATAATAATTTTTCTAGGCTGCCCAATAAAATTGACTATTTTCAGCAGGAGTCAGGAGATTGCTTTTATTTATTCTCCCCCCACACCCCACACCCCACACCCGTTCGGCTGAGCTCACGGCCGAAGCCCACACCCTACACCCTCTTTCAAGTCAGTGGTCAGGAGACATCTGCTTTTTGATAAAAAGTTAAGGTAGTATTGCCGTAGCGTTTTTGACGACAAATGGTTAAACCTTCTAGATTAATTGCTTGCCAAGATTTGGGATTGTGTTCCACGGCAATTTCCCCCAGAGAATCTAATAAATTAAATTGAGAGATGGCAGTTAGTACCGGTAAATATAAACCGCTTTCGTAGGGAGGGTCAAAATAAATTAGATCAAAACTTTTCCCCGCTAAAGTGGCTAACTTTGTCAGCACATCTCCCCGAATTACTTGGAATTGCTGGGGAGAAGTTGCTAAATTGCGCCAATTTTCCTTGATAATTTCGCCAGCGCGTCCTGATTGTTCAATTCCGATTACTAGACTCGCACCTCGACATAAAGCTTCCGCACCCATGGAACCATTACCCGCACAAAGATCCAACCAACGACAGCCAGATAATTTCTGTTGCCAGATATTAAATAAAGCTTCTCGCACCCTTGCTGTCGTCGGACGGGTTAATTGTCCTGCTAGGGTTTTTATGGGACGATTGCCGTAAATTCTCATCGGTTAAAAGGCAAATTCAGTTAATCTTTTTTGTAATAAATCAGGAAAAAGGGCATAGTATCTTTGATTGAGAGGAGAAGGATGGGGGAGAGGCAATAAAGTCACTTTTTTTTGCTGTTTTAATCCATCTTCATCGGTAGCGGTAAGGGTAACTAGCAGTTTTTTAGTAAAGCGTTCTTTATCAAGATAGAATTTATCCACTTCTCTGGGTTTACCGTAGGGTTCAAACCATTTAAAAGCTTCCGTGCCAAGGGGAATGATATGATCACCTTGCCAATAAAAAACGAGCAGTTTTTCTATAAATGGACGAAAACGATCTTTCACTTCCCCAGAATAAGCTTTATTACCAGGAGGTTTGTAGGGAACTGTATTAGTTAAGAAAATTCGATCGCACACCGATAATAACTCTTGACGATCATGGGATTTTCTCCCCTGCCAAGCTTGAAAAAATCCCTCTCTTACCATTCTACCGGCAGCCCCGATCAAAGGTTGTCCTGCATACACTTCATCTCGTCCTAAATCCCGGCCAAAAAAGCATAACTGACTAGCAAGATTCCCAGCATACAAAACCGGTTCAAAGGGGTCTTTTTTTGCCTCTTGGTAAATCAGGGTATCGATGGGAAAATCCTCTTTTTTTGCCTCTTGGTGTACCTGTTTGATTAGGGTTTTAATATCGGTCATTTCAGTTATCAGTTATCAGTTATCAGTTATCAGTTATCAGATGTGAGTTTTCAGTTATCAGATGTGAGTTTTCAGTTCACTGATTACTGTTTACTGTTTACTGGACGGCTACGCCGTGCCTTTGGCAACACTGAAAAAAGCTTCTCCCCACACCCTACACCCCACACCCTACACCCCACACCCCAATTCACTCCTCGGTGCGATAGCCAAATTCTGCTAAAAGTGAGCGAGATTGTCGCCATTTCGGTTCTACCTTCACAAATAATTTTAAATATACCTCCCCGGCGATTAACTTTTGAATAGCCGATCGAGCGGAAGAGCCGATCGCTTTTAACATACTGCCATTTTTACCGATGACGATCCCTTTTTGGGAAGCTCGTTCCACGTTAATGGCGGCAAAAACCTTGGTTAAAGCGGGAGTTTCCTCGACGCGTTCAATCACCACCGCCACAGAATGGGGAATTTCCTGACGGGTTTGCAGTAAAATCTGTTCGCGGATTAATTCGCCCATAATAAACCTTTCCGGCTGATCGGTGACTAAATCGGGGGGATAGTAATAGGGACCGACTTCGAGGGAATCAATTAACAGATTTTGCAGTTCTACGATTCCTGTCCCCTCCAGTGCCGAAAACTTGAGCAGAGGCCAGTTATTTTCCGCCGCTAAGGTGCGATAACTATCGTCGATAGGCTCCGGGTCTTCCGGTTGCTGATCGGCTTTATTTAGCCCTAAAATCGTGGGAGTTTGGTTTTTAGTCAGTAAATCGGCGATATAGCGATCGCCACTACCCAAAAAATTGCTACTATCGACAACAAATAAAACTAAATCTACAGAATTTATGGCGTTTTCAGCATTTTTAACTAAAACTTTGCCTAATTCGTGATGGGGTTTGTGAATGCCGGGGGTATCGACAAAAATCATCTGGGATATCTCGCTGGTGACAATGCCGCGTAAACGGTTGCGGGTAGTTTGAGCGATGGGGGAAGTAATGGCGATTTTTTGTCCCACTAATTGATTCATCAGGGTAGATTTGCCCACATTAGGACGACCAATAATGCCAATAAAACCGGATTTAAAACCAGTGGGTGCGATGGGAATTACTGCCGAATCGAGATTAAAGGCTTGGGAGTTGATAAAATCGTTCATAATTAAAGAATATTACTTAAAAAATATTTTTACCCATGCAAAGGATAATTTTGTTCTTGTTAGTATTGATTCTAGGCTGTAGTAACCATTTAGAATTATCTATAGCGGGAAATTTAAGCGATCGCTTAACTAATTATCCTCGCTGGATGACTAAACCAGTGGTTAGTTTTGCCAGTGGAGATTTAGTTTATCCCGATTGGATGGTAGGCAATTGGACTGTCACCAGTACCCTAATCGATTTAACCGCTCCTCTTTCTCCCCAGATTATCACACCCGGTTTTGAAAGTAATCGTCGTTACCTAGAAAAATCGATCGAGTTTCCGGTGAGATTCATCGAGAAAGCTATTTCCAGACCGATAAATGCTGCCTTTTTATCCACTATTATCAGTAAACCATCAATTGTGGCCGATCGATCCTTTAATGGTTTAGCAATTAGTCGCGCCTATTTAGGTAATCAATCGGTATTATCGGTAAAAACTGACCCTAATAATCCCAATCGTCAGATTACCTTTTTACGCGGCGCTCATCAACTAATTTCCACCGTAATTGCCAGAAATAGCGAAACTCCTAGCCGAAATCAATTTATTGCCACAGAAATCAGTCAACAAATTTTCCGGGGAGAAACCAACACTTATCTTAATGAGGTGGAAACCACCACCGCCTATCAGTTATTATCTCCTAATAAAATTCTAGGCGATCAGGTGACAGCCATTTATCTTTCCCCCCAATCCCCGGATTTTTTCCAAGCGCCGAATCGTCCTGTGGCTTTGTATCGTTATCGCTTAGAATTGCTGAAAGATTAATAGAAATCCTGTAAAAATCAAAAATCTTCCCTTAGATGAGGAGACAGGAGGAGAAAAAAGACAAGAGATAATCCTAGCCATAAAACCTAAGATTAGGTCAAATTTATCTAATTGGGTCGCCAGTCGCCGGTCGCCGGTCGTTAACACCACATTAGGTTATACTTCTAGGAAAATGACATCGCTATTAAAATAAGTTTAATTAATGTTTGTGAGCAGAGGAGCTAGGAGTTAATGGTTTGGGATCTGGGCAAGAAAATTAAAGATGGCCAGTACAGGATTCAGGAAGTATTGGGTGAAGGAAGATTTGGCATTACCTATCGAGCCAGCGATCGCAATGGTGATTCAGTGGTGATCAAAACGCCGAGGGATGTGGGTTTTAAATTGTGGGAGTCTAAGCGTTTACAGAAACTTTTTTGGCAGGAAGCGAGTAAATTAAAAGGTTGTGATCATCCTCATATCGTGCGAGTTAAAGAGTTATTTTCAGAGGGTAAAGCTAACTGCATGGTTATGGAATATATTGATGGGACGACCTTAGATCGGCGATCAACAAAAATTTTACCAGAAAAAGAAGCCTTACGCTACATTGAGCAGATTGGACAGGCTTTAATGGTGGTACATAGTCGCGGTTTTCTGCATCGAGATATTCGACCGGGTAACATTATGATTCGGACTGGTAAACCAGAAGCGGTCTTAATTGATTTTGGTTTAGCCTTAGATTTTGATGAGGAATTAACGAAAATTCGTACCCAGGAATTAGCCTCAGGTTTTGCACCTATTGAGTGTTATTTTCTTAATAATAAACGCGGAGCTTTTACCGATATTTATAGTTTAGGAGCCGTGTTATACGAGCTTTTAACGGGTAAAATTCCAGTGAATGCGATGACTCGAAAAGATGCGATGACTCGAAAAAATAATGATGATCAGCCTTTAATTGAGCCGAAAACCTACAATTCAAAAATCAGCCCTAATATCAACAAAGCCATTCTTTGGGCATTGGAATTAGACGCAGATAAACGTCCTCAGTCAGTGCAAGCATGGTTTAAGGATTTAGGTTTGTCTATTCCCAAACCAGAACAATTTAAAATATCTCAACCCATTGTTATTAATTGGACATTAGTGTGGGCTGGTGTCGCGGCGATTGCTACTTTATTAACGGCTTTAGGTGTACCAGAATTGATGAAGCAAAAGTTTACACCTCAACCAACTCCGACAGGTTCTCCCCCATCTTCTCCTAAGTAGGTAGGCGTTAAAAATTATCAAATGCCCCCCTTATCAAGGGGGGATCAAGGGGGTATCAAACCCCCCTTATCAAGGGGGGATCAAGGGGGTATCAAACCCCCCTTATCAAGGGGGAATCAAGGGGGGATCAAACCCCCCTTATCAAGGGGGGATCAAGGGGGTATCAAACCCCCCTTATCAAGGGGGGATCAAGGGGGGATCAAACCCCCCTTATCAAGGGGGGATCAAGGGGGGATCAAACCCCCCTTATCAAGGGGGGATTAAGGGGGGATCAAGGGGGGATCAAGGGCGATTGCAGTTCGATAAACTCACTAACCACAATGGGATGCAAGACGTGCCATTGGTGTAAACTTAAGCACCACCAAACTCCCGTAAGGGCGAAGCATTCGGGCAATAACCTATCGCTGAAACCGTAAATTTTTTATCCGAATGCTTCGCCCCTACAAACTCAAATACCAAAACATAAGCCAATTTTGAGACAAAAGCAGATTTTTTGGTATGATAAAAATAACTATTGCAAAATTCTATGGTTTGGCAAGCGGGACAACTCCTCCACAATGGCAAGTACGAGATCCTTGAGGTCTTGGGACGGGGAGGTTTTGGCCTGACCTATAAAGCACGTCATCGCCAACTCATCATGGAAGTGGTGATCAAAACTCCTGATATTTTGAAAAAAAGAGATACGGAATACGAGGATTATGTTAGACAATTTGAGGCGGAAGGACGCAAGTTAGCCAAATTTTCCCAGACTCACCATGCCCATATCGTCCGTATTTCCGATTTTTTTACTGAAGATAAAGTTCCCTGTTTGGTGATGGATTTTATTCAGGGTCAAACTTTGATGGAAAGGGTGAAAACTCAAGGAAAATTATCGGAAGCGGAATGTTTAAAATATATTCGGCAAATTGGCAGCGCATTAGAGGCAGTTCATCAAGCAGGAATGGTACACCGAGACGCTCACCCTGGCAATATTATGATTCAACCCAATGGGAATGCTATCTTGATTGATTTTGGCATTGCTAAAGAGATTATTCCGGCTGGTAGTAGTTCCACAAATTCAGGAGCTAATTTGTCTTTTGCCCCCTATGAACAGATTGTAGAACACTTTCAAAGTCAAGATAGAGCTTTAGAAAACATTACAAGTAATCGTAAACCTAGTGTCGATGTTTATACGCTTGCGGCTACTTTTTATTATGCTGTCACCGGACAAAAACCGACTACCTCAATGGCACGCCGGGATAATCATCCTTTAACATCACCGAAAGAAATTAATCCTAATTTAAGTGATCATCTTAACAAAGCCATTACTCTGGGGATGGCTTTAGAAAAAGAAAACCGCCCTCAGTCTATGTCCGATTGGTTACAACAATTGGAATTACCACCGCCTCCTGTAGAAGAAAAATATCGTCAAGAAAAAGTTAATCCCCCACAGCCAAGGAAAGAACCAAAAAGGGCTGAAACAACAGCCCCTGTTAACCCAAAACCTTCTGATAGTTCTCTTCAGAAAAAACTAAAAGCTCTTCCCTGGGGTTGGTTAATCGGTGTGTTTCTTGTTTATGCTCTAGTCGGTTACGCTTTAGGCGTGCGTTTAGCACATTGGGAAGCTGTGGCTGGGGCTGTGGCTGGGGCTTTGGCTGTGGCTGGGGCTTTGGCTGGGGCTGGGGCTGGGGTTTGGGCTGTGGCTTGGGCTTTGGCTGGGGCTGGGGTTTGGGCTGTGGCTTGGGCTGGGGCTGTGGCTTGGGCTGTGGCTTGGGCTGGGGCTGGGGTTTGGGCTGTGGCTTGGGCTGTGGCTGGGGTTGCGGCTGTGGTTGTGTTATGGTTCAATCTCCGGGAAAGTACAAATCAGTTTGCACCTTTCTTGTTTTTTATAGGTGGTATTACTTTCAGTCTTATGTCAGGGAATCTTGGGGGAGTAGTAACTGGAATAGGGAGCATGGTAATAGTATTTACTCAGGGTTGTACTGCATTGGAGTTAGACAGGAAAAACTTTAGCCCTTTCAATATTTTTCTGATTCCTGCGGTTACAAATTTAAGTGGTTTAGCAAGCGGTTGGTTATTGGGTTTTCTCCTGCATTCCAAAGGCTAACAAAACATAAAACTATCCTCATAATTCCGTTTTTTCTATTGTTATCTTCCCTAGATTAAGTTAATTAATGCAACCCAAAAATTAAATTGTGCCATAGTAGTGAGTCTATTCTGCTGAGGAGCATCTCACTTGTGCCATGCGTATTAATGCTTATAGCTGTCAAAAACTATAAAACAATGAGCTTGCAATCAAAAGTTCATGTCTGCGTCACAGTAAGTTCATATCCCCCACCTAAATTAGAGATAGTCAGTCCCAAGCCGTTTTCCAAAACACTCCTCTCACACCCACGATTATTAGGACTGACTTTTATTCCCTTCTCAAAATGGTTAAACAATAAAAACTATGACTCACAATATTTTTAACGATAATATTTCCCCGCTCAACGAAGGCAATCCCAAACGCTCCAAATCTTCTGCAATGAAAAAACTTTTTGCCTATTCCTCCTTACTGGTTTTGGGTGCCGGGTTAGGTATCGGGGCCACCTACGCCTACAGTCAAAATCCTCTAGAATTAGCCCAAAATATTGCCACCGCTACCAATAATCCTCGCCCCTCCACAGCAGCCGCAGCCGCTCCCTCAACCCTAGTTATTCCCACCAATTTTGTCGCTTCTGTGGTGCAAGAAGTGGGGCCGGCGGTGGTAAGAATTAATGCTTCTAGGGAAGTCAATGGAGGCGGTGATTTTTCTGAATTTGCTAACGATCCTGTTTTCCGTCGCTTCTTCGGTTCCCAAATACCGGAGCGAGGAGAAAGACAAGTTCAAAGGGGTACAGGTTCGGGGTTTATTATCAGTAATGACGGTAAAATTATCACCAATGCTCACGTTGTCGAGGGAGCAGATAAGGTGACAGTCACCCTCAAAGATGGTCGCACTATCGATGGCAAAGTTTTAGGTAGTGATCCTTTAACTGATGTGGCAGTGGTACAGGTGGAAACGAGCAATTTACCCACGGTTAAATTAGGTAATTCTGATAGTTTACAGGTGGGAGAATGGGCGATCGCTATCGGTAATCCTTTGGGATTAGATAACACTGTCACCACGGGGATTATTAGCGCCAAGGAACGCAATGGCTCCCAAATTGGTGCTAGTGATAAACGGGTAGATTTCCTGCAAACCGATGCGGCAATTAACCCCGGAAACTCCGGCGGACCTTTGTTAAATGCTCGGGGAGAAGTTATCGGAGTTAACACCGCTATCATTCAAAATGCCCAGGGTTTAGGTTTTGCTATTCCGATTAAAACTGCCCAAAGAATCGCCGAACAATTAATCGCCACGGGTAAGGTGGAACATCCCTATCTCGGTGTTCAAATGGTACAGTTAACCCCAGAGGTAAAAGAACAATTAGCCGATAGTCCTATGGCTGATAATTGGACTATCCCCGATGATTCTGGTGTCTTGTTAGTGCGGGTGATGAGAGATTCTCCTGCCGCAGCAGCGGGATTGCGATCGGGTGATGTGTTAAAGTCTGTAGGTGGTAAGAATGTCACCGATCCCAATGCGGTTCAGGAAATTGTTGATAATACTCAAATCGGCGATAATTTACTCGTAGAAATTAGCCGAGAAGGACAAAAAATTAATCTGAATATTCAAGTGGGTAGCTTGAATACTGCTAACAAATCCTAGTCTGGAAGATAAGTGGTAGAAGACCTAAACTTTATAGAGAGCTTGTTACTAAGCTCTCTATATTTCTGGTTTTACTTTTGGCTCTTGAATCCAATAATTATAGCATTTATCTTAATGGTGAGATAAGTAGGTAGTCGTTAAAAATTATCAGATACCCCCCTTATCAAGGGAGATCCCCCCGCCTATCGGCACCCCCCTTATCAAGGGGGGCAGGGGGGATCAAGGGGGGATTAAGCCAGAATCGAAAGATAGTTAAATACTTCACCCTAGGCTCACAATTTTACTGTTGGGAGATAGAAAATAAAAACCGCTCGTAAGCTCGATTAATTTTTTGCATAATTTTAATCGACATGGCGGAAGAATTGTGATCGGGGTGATACTGACGAGCAAGCTGATAATATCTTTGTTTAACTTCTGAAAAACTGGCATTTTTAGAAATTTCTAAAACCTCCCACCAATCCTCGGAATCGGAGGGCAATATTTCTAATTCTCCTAACATTTCTGACCATATTTTTACCTTATGTCCATAACTACCTGTAATTAAAAATTGACCGTCAGGACTAAATTTTAAGGGAGCAGTTCCCCGTAAATTTTTAATTAGTTCTCCTGTTTGTCCTTGCCAAATTTTAATTTCTGTTCGGGAAGCACTAGCAATTAAATGGCGATGAGGATTAATAGCAATACTGATAATTGCCTGCTCGTGTGCCTGCCAACTTTTAATAATTTCTCCTGTCTTTATATCCCAGATTTTAATCGTTTTATCACTACCGCCACTAATTAGATATTGACCATCATTACTAAAAGCTAAACTGTTAACGGCTGCCCTGTCACCGATAAAAGTTTGATAAGCATAACTATGATCAAATCGCCATAATTTAATAGTTTTATCATCACTACCACTAGCAATAATTTGGCTATCGGGACTAATAGCACAGGTATTAACTGCCTCCTCATGACCGATTAAAGTTCGCTTTAATTCTCCTGTATGATAACCCCAGATTCGCAGAGTTTTGTCATTACTAGCACTAACAATAAATCTTTCATTGGCAGCAAAAGCTAATTGTAAAATGACACCATCGTGGCTATGGGGAGCATTGACACGAGCGAAAAAACTACTTTTATACTGCTTAGTGTCTAATTGCCACTGACTAATTCTGCCATCTAATCCACCAGCAATAATCGATTTACCGTTAGGACTTATCGCCAGAGTTTGGAGCGGTTCATTAACTCCCACAAACGAATAAATTAATTTACCCGTTTCTCGCTGCCAAAGTTTTATGGTTTGATCTTCTCCCGCACTAGCGATAATTTTACCATCAGGACTAACATCGATCGCCCCAATATTTTCCTGATGACCTTTAAGAGTTTGGAAACACTGCCAAGATAAACGCTCTGGAATAGTAATTTCTGTAGAATCTAACTGTTGATTTTCCTGAACAGATACTTCTTCCAACAGTTGCTGTAATTCTGCCTCTAGATTTTCATATTTCCCCGTAACTTCTTGCCAAAATAAAGCTTCTTCGTACTCTCTAGTAATGCGATCAAAAAATTCTAGATTCCTATAAAAATTATCGTTGGAGTAGGTGGGAGATAACATTTTCATCAGTCCGTAGATTCCTAACCCGACTAGGCCGCCAGCGATTGCCATAGAACCGACACCAACACCGAAAGCTGTACCTTTAACCGCGACTCCCACACCCCCAAAGGTAGAGTAGATACCGATTCCGCCAAGGCTTCCTATTCCCAAAGCTAACCCGACATTGTGATCGTTTGTTTCTAGTCCTTGCAGACTGGCATAAATTGCCGAACTTGTCAGGATGCCAATCCCCGTCATTCCCACTAAACCGACGCTTATACCGCCAAATCCGCCGACTAAGCCAATATTTCCCAGACAAGCAGATAAATTGGCTCCTGTGACTCCACCGACGGCAGGAATAACAAAATCGAGCTTTTTAGCCATATTTTTGCGAAATAATCAAGTTAGTCATCGGGTTTCTCCCATAGAGTTTAGCCTAGTTTGGTATCGACGACTGACTCCCCAAAATTACTCTGGGGAGGGAAAAGTCAGAGGCAATCAGGAAAAATGATAAGTATTTTATATATAAATAGCTTCAATGCTTAAAAATATTTAAATTTACAATCGGTAATATTTATTTTTACTTAAGAATTTATTGAGAATAATTTTTATTTATTTACGAGGTTGCAATACTTCCAGCGATTCTGGTACAATTTTCCATTATGCTATGATGGCTCTTATTGTAATTTTTAAGGTTTTTATGGTCTAGGTTGTCTTAAAACCCTTGCTAAATCTAGATTTTTCCCTTGAGCAAAACCAAACACTTTCGCCAATTATCCCTTTTTTCCCCAACAGCGTTGATCTAATTTTTGTGTAGTTTTGTTGCAAGGTCAAAATTTTTTTGACAAAATGGCTAAATTGTGGTACCGAAAAAGTATAGCGGGTTGTGGATTGACCATACCTGTCACCTTATTTTCAGCGAATTATCAGAAAATTTGCCCACTAGAGTCGCCCTAGCTTGCTTTCTTTTTCTATAATAGGGGTTAATCTTCCCACACTTGTCAAACGGCTATGAGTCTCTGTCTCAATCCCGATTGTTCGCACCAAAACACCCCCACGGATAAATTCTGTCATAAGTGCGGTTCTCAATTACTGCTCAGAGAACGTTATCGAGCGCTAAAATTAATCGGTCAAGGGGGTTTTGGCAAGACATTTCAAGCGATAGATGAGGATAAACCCTCAAAACCCTATTGTGTAATTAAACAATTTTTCCCGTCAGCGCAGGGAACAGGAACTTTACAAAAAGCAGCAGAATTATTTAAAGAAGAAGCGATTCGTTTAGATAGTTTGGGAAGATACCCACAAATCCCCGAACTTTACGCCTATTTTACCGCTAATGACGGGCGACAATATCTCGTACAGGAATATATCGAAGGACAAAATCTAGAACAAGAATTAAAACAGGAAGGAGTATTTAACGAAGCTAAAATTAAACATCTTTTGTCAGAGATTTTACCGATTCTAGAATTTATTCATAGTAAACAAGTAATTCATCGCGACATTAAACCCGAAAATATTATTCGCAGAAAAAGCGATAATAAATTAATTTTAGTGGACTTTGGGGCGGCAAAATTTGTCAGTCCTTTAAATCGTTCCATTACAGGAACAATTATCGGTTCTGCCGAATATATTGCCCCTGAACAGGGAAATGGCAAGGCAGTTAATGCCAGTGATTTGTATAGTTTGGGTGTAACTTGCCTTTATTTATTAACCGGAATATCTCCCTTTGATTTATTCGATGGGGGGGAACACCAATGGGTATGGCGACAGTGGTTGGTTAATAATCCTGTTAGTAATGAGTTAGGGAATATTCTGGATAAATTAATCGAGTTCGGCACGAAAAAACGCTATCAATCCGCCTCGGAAGTGTTGCAAGCTTTGCAGATAAAAACATCAGTCTCTATATCTCAGACAACTATTACGCAAACTCCCCCATCTATTCAGCTTAAAAGTGCCAAAGGAATCGATTATCGGAACTTAGAGGATTTATTAAAACGGCAGCAATGGAAAGAAGCAGACGAGGAAACCATGAAGGTAATGCTACAGACTGCCAACCGCACAAAAGAGGAGTTGCTGTGGATAGAGGATATCGATAAGTTACCCTGCGAAGATTTGCGAACAATTGACCAATTATGGGTGAAATATAGTAACGGAAAATTTGGCTTTTCTGTGCAAGCGAAAATCTACCGCGAACTCGGTGGGACGCAGGAGTATAATGAAGAAATCTGGAACGCTTTCGGCGATAAAGTGGGCTGGCGGCAAAGTATATACCTAATGAAGAGATGGATATACTACAAAGACGTTACTTTTGACTTGAAAGCACCCCAAGGCCATCTCCCCTGTAGATTTCTTGTAGTTAGAGGTTTGATTGGGTTGGGGATGGTGGGATGGGGTTGGAATGGGGAGAAGTGGGGTGGACTTAGGGTATCTTCTCTCGCGTGGAGACTTGCAAAATGTAAAATCTAAGGGTTACAGTGCTTAGGGTGCGTTAGGCAAGCATAAACCACCACCCTCCTATTCTGTAAAATAGGGATAACAAAACTGGCACAATTCTAGGAGAAGATATTTGCCGACCCAAAAACAGAAAGATACCGCTATCTTTATCTGTCAATTGCTTATCTTTTCTCTACCAACCGATATACCTATTCCGCTCACGATTCAGCTTATCAATAATAATCTAGAGAAATTTTAGGGTAAACTCCAAATGCTAGAAATTACCAAAAACTATGTATTAGACGAGGATCAAAAGCTGATTGCCATTAAGATTATCATTGCCGAATTTGAAAAAATTGCATAAATCCTAGAGGATTACGGACTAGGAAAACTCATCGAAAAAGTTGAAAATGATCAAAGGATTCAGTATGATAGCTCTTTATTGCGAACCGGACCGACGATGATCTATTCTGGATCCTAGCCTGACTTGCCAATCCCCACCGCCAAAAAAGAATAATGTACTGCGATTACCTGGTTCAAATCCTCACCGCACGCGTCTATGATGTCGCCCAAGAAACCCCCTTGGAATTTGCCCCCAATCTCTCCCAACGCTTGCACAATCAGCTTTTACTCAAGCGTGAGGATATGCAGTCAGTTTTCTCTTTTAAACTGCGCGGCGCGTACAACAAAATGGCGTATTTGTCAAGGGATTTGTTACAAAAAGGTGTAATTGCTGCCTCGGCGGGAAATCATGCTCAGGGAGTCGCTTTGGGAGCGCGGCAATTGGGAACCCAAGCGATTATCGTTATGCCTGTCACCACTCCCCAAGTCAAAATCGACGCGGTAAAAGCCCGGGGGGGAATTGTCGTCCTGCACGGTGACACCTACGATGATTCATACACCTACGCGCGGCAGTTAGAAGCGGAAAAAGGCTTAACTTTTATCCATCCCTTCGATGATCCGGAGGTAATCGCCGGCCAGGGTACGATCGGTATGGAAATTTTACGACAATATCAGCAACCGATCGAGGCCATTTTTGTCGCCATTGGTGGCGGTGGACTTATATCAGGTATTGCCGCCTATGTCAAGCGTTTACGCCCAGAAATTAAAATTATCGGGGTGGAACCTGTGGACTCAGACGCGATGAATCAATCCCTAAAAGCCGGTTATCGGGTGCGTTTGTCTCAAGTGGGATTATTTGCCGATGGGGTAGCGGTGCGCGAGGTGGGAGAGGAGACTTTTCGTCTCTGTCAGCAGTATGTGGATGAGATTATCCTCGTGGATACGGATGATATTTGTGCCGCGATTAAGGATGTTTTTCAAGATACACGCTCGATTTTAGAACCTGCGGGGGCGTTAGCGGTAGCAGGAGCGAAAGCTTATGTAGAAAGAGAAGGAATTGAGGATAAAACCCTTGTTGCTGTGGCTTGTGGGGCGAATATGAACTTTGATCGTCTGCGGTTTGTGGCGGAAAGGGCCGAATTAGGGGAACGGCGCGAGGCGTTGTATGCTGTGACTATTCCCGAACAACCGGGCAGTTTACGGCGTTTTTGCGAATGTGTCGGCAAACGCAATTTAACCGAATTTAGTTATCGCATTGCCGATGAAAAAGAAGCGCATATTTTTGTCGGCGCCCAGATCGAAAATCGCACCGATGCCAAGAAATTAGCCGAGAGTTTTGAAGCTTGCGGCTTTAAAACCCTCGATATTAGTGATGATGAATTGACTAAATTGCATCTGCGCCACATGGTGGGAGGGCGATCGCATTTAGCCGATCATGAATTATTTTATCGCTTCGAGTTTCCCGAACGACCGGGGGCTTTAATGAAATTTGTCGCCTCCATGAGTCCCCACTGGAATATCAGCGTTTTCCATTATCGCAATAACGGAGCCGATTACGGGCGTATCGTCGTGGGCATACAGGTCCCCCCCGATGAAATGAATCAATGGCAAGCTTTTCTCGATACTCTCGGCTATCGCTATTGGGATGAAAGTCAAAACCGGGCCTATCAGTTATTTCTAGGTTAGGGTTGGCTGAATAAATCTAAAAACTTTGTTGGATAAGGCTTTTAGACTTTTTTTCCCTCAAAAAGTGCTGACCATTGGAGTGATCGGGGGTAAAATTCAGGCACTTTTTCCCTGAAAATTAGGTAACTGACTACCCCAAAATCGGTAAAACCCTACACCCTACACCCCACACCCGTTCGGACCTCGGCGTGAGCTCGGTCGAACGCTGAGCTCACGGCCGAAGCCCACACCCCACACCCTGCCCCCACCAACAAACTTTTTGCCGCAAACCCTAGGTTAAATCGCCATTTTCAGGAAGTTATCAGTACAGATGAATCAAGATTTTCTCCATATTTCCGTTTTGAGTCAAGAATTAATCGCCGGTTTAAATATTCAACCCGGGGGGCATTATCTCGATCTTACCCTAGGCGGTGGTGGACACAGCCGCTTGCTTTTAGAAGCTCATCCCGAAACCACAGTAACCGCCATTGATCGCGATCAAAGCGCCCTAGAAGCCGCTAAAATTAGTCTTGCCCCCTATCTAGATAGCCGTTTAACCCTCTGGTGGGGGAACTTCGCCGATTATAATGGACAAAATAGCAGTTTTGATGGCATTATCGCCGATTTAGGAGTCAGTTCTCCCCAATTCGATCAGAGCGAGCGCGGCTTTAGTTTTCGCCACACGGCAGCCTTAGATATGCGGATGGATCGCTGTCAATCCCTGACGGCAGCCGATATTATTAACCATTGGCACGAAAAAGAATTAGCAGATCTTTTTTATCAATACGGAGAAGAACGTTTATCTCGTCCTATTGCTCGCTCGATCGTCCAAAAACGTCCTTTTACTACCACCACTGAATTAGCGGCTGTCATCGCTAGTTCTGTCCCCGCTAGTTACCGTTATGGACGTATTCATCCGGCAACGCGGGTTTTTCAATCCCTACGCATCGCTGTTAATCAAGAATTAGATTCTCTCCAACAATTGTTAAATCAAGCCCCCCACTGGCTAAAATCCGAGGGAATTATCGCTATGATCAGTTTTCATAGTCTAGAAGATCGTCTGATCAAGTATGGCTTTCGCGAAAATAATTCCTTGAAAATTATCACGAAAAAGCCGATTATCCCCGGCCGAGAAGAACAAGCTAAAAATCCTCGTTCTCGTTCGGCTAAACTAAGAATAGCCCAAAAGATAGAATCAGAGGTTATCTGATAGCAGTTATCTTAATGGTGAGGTACAAACTCTCTGGTTTTAGGGAGTCGTTATCTTGAGGAAAAAGGCTGTGGTAAAGTAAAAACCAAGAAAGAAAGCCGGTATTTATTCTTGAAAATCACTGACTAAAATAACGCAGTCCCTTTACCAATCTTTCTACTGCCGTTAAAGCCGTTTCTGGAGATAAAGCACCGTAGGCAAGACGCAAATAACAGCCTTCTGTTATCCCAAAAGTTGAACCGGGTAACACCGCCACCCGCTGCCGCTCGATTAAACTTTTAACTAACTGAAAATCATTCTTGTCTGTGGTAATTTTCAGGAAGAAATAAAAAGCCCCTTCCGCAGTAGCAACATCACAAATATCCCTAATCGATTCTAGAGCATTCAGGCAAATTTCTCTAACTTGACTGATAGTTTTCAACTGTTCTAAAGGATAGCTTTTACCCACCTGTAACGCCCCTAGGGCGGCGTATTGCGAAACCACTGGCGGACAGATTAAAATAGTATCCTGAATCTTATTAATCGCCTCAGATAAATGTTCTGGTACTACCATATAACCAATGCGCCAACTGGCAAAACCGTAGGCTTTTGAGAGACTAAATAAGGAAATAGTCCAGGATTCACTGCCAACAATTGCCGCCGGAGAAAAGTGGCGAGCATGGTTATAGGTAAAATACTCATAAGCTTCATCATGAATGTGATAGATGCCCTTTTTTTGACAGATTCGATTGACTTCTCTTAGGGTATTTTCTGGATAAACTACTCCCGTGGGATTATTAGGAGAAATCGTCACCACTGCCTTAGTTTTTGCCGTGATTGCCTCTTCAATGGCAGCCGGACGCAATTGAAAATTTTTGTCTGTGGCGACCAAAATTACTTGACAATCAGCCATTTTTATGGCCATTTCATGATTGAAATAAAAGGGAGTGTTGAGAATAATTTCATCCCCCGGGGAAGTAATGGCTAAAATAGCATTCATAAAAGCCATATTACTGCCCGCCGTCACAAAAATTGCCTGTTTATCGCTGATTTCTATCCGATTATCTTCGGCTAGTTTTTGCCGAATTACTGCTAATAAGGGGGTAATTCCCGCCACAGATTGATATTGATGATTTTTGGGATTAGCTAAGAATAAAGATAGAGATTCGATCGCTTCCCGGGGTGGATAATAGGAAACAACCCCTTGACCTAGGGAAATAGTGCCGGGGTTCGCTTTAATTAATTGACCGACCACGGGAATAATCGGTGTTTGCACCCCGTCCATGCGGGAGAGAAGGTTTTTCATTAAACTAATCAATGGAGCCGAGCAGAGTCGAACTGCTGTCCAAATTAGGTATTGACTGTCCGTTCATTCACAGGTTTAGTTTCGATTACCCTCGAAACGGGGACTGTCACTTATCCCGGACAGTGGGATGCTCTAGTTAAAGCTTAGACGGTTAACTAACTAGAGAAAGTTAAACGTGGCATCCGTTGGGGGTTTATCCATAGTCCTTAACGGAGTCAAACTATGAATGCTCGAGTCGATTAGAGACTATTAGGCAGCTACAGGAGCGGCTTTACGAGCGAAAGGAACGATGTTGTTCGCATTTACTTTTTGTTTGAGCCTTTGATTTACGAGAGGAGACTCACTCTCGACCTGTATCACGGGGGAGCTTTCGCTAACCTGTCGAAACCGTTACGGCCCCTTGTGCTTACATTCTGATTATAGCACATTTTTTGATTAAGCTAATTGTGGCTCAATTGGGATTTTTCCGAGCTTCCCAGTCTTCAGAGCCAGTCCAGATGGGAAAAAAGGTTTTTATCGCTGATTTTTGGGAAAATTATCCTATATTTGCCCTCGATTAGTATCACCAGAGACTAAACAATTAATTGAGCAGCTATTGCTCCACTGCGATAACCTGAGTTCGGAATCAGGGAAAACTGCCAAATTTCCCTAATCCGAACTAATCTTGATTACAAAACCTTGTGGGTGTGAGAATGTTGTTTGACGTTATCCTCCGTCCGCACCACATGAACAGCATTCAAGATGCGTTTTTTCTCTAGGGAAAAGTTTAAATCGTCTTTTTGGCCGCCCAAGGGGATTAACCCTTGTAGGTGGGGTTGATTTTTATAGGTGCGAGTGGCCGCAATCGCCCTTTCGACAAAATTCTCGCATAATTGGGTATTATCGGGGAAATTACTGGGTATTTGAGGATTATCGTCCTGAAATACCTCTCCTAAAGCCATGGCGCGGGCAAATTCGTAGGAAGTGGGAATTCCTTTGACAATTGCCTCTAGGGCTGCCGAGGGAATCGGTTCTAACACCGCCACTTTTTCTAATTCTCCCTCCTGTTTAAGAAAACAAATCGCTAAACCGAATACACAATAATCATCTTTTGTCAAGTCAGAAATGTTTAAGAATTGTGTCGCTGTGGCCATTATTTTGATCCTGAGTCGCTCTTTCTTTAATCTTGCGGGTGATCAGCGCTCGAATCAAGGTTTTTATTAAGAGATATGAAGGAGAAAAATTTAGCTGGGTTGGGCCACGCTAACGCATCCCCAGACGGAAAAAACTGATAGCTGTTAGACTAGAAACCAGCAGATTAACTGATAAACGAGCTTTATGTCACCCACTCTACTCATCTCCAAAGAACTCCCCACCCTGAAATATAATCCTAGTCTGGAGCGCTTTGATAGCTCTTGGGCGGCTCCTTTGTCCACTCTCCTGGGACTGGGACGGGCTGCCGGGGCGACTTTTATCGAATTTTTCCTGGAAAGAGTCAACTATATCAGTTGTTTAGCCGAAGATGACACCATCACCAGTCTCTCACCGAAACTATCTACAGGGGCAGGAATCCGCCTTTTTCGCGGTAAAGCCGATTGTTATGTCAGTACCAACGATTTAAGCTTCCAAGGCTTAAAAAATGCCCTAGAAAAAGGTTTATCGATTCTTGGTTTAAACCTACCCAGTCCTAACGCCTATATTCCCGAAATCAATCTGGAAATGTTCCGGGATTATGCCACGGTCAAAAATAAGGATATTTGGCTGAATAATTGCAGTTCTTTGCGAGAAATGGGTGATATTCTCCTAACTGCTAACGTTCAACTCAATCAGAAAGCCTCTCACGTCCAATCTCGTCGCGCCGCTTATTTTCGCGATTGGCAAGAAATTTTAGTTGCCGCTAGTGATGGCACTTTTGCCCGGGATATTCGCCTCACCCAATCGGTGGGCTATAATCTCCTCTGTGCCGATGGGACTAATCGTTCTAGCATTGGTAAACGGGTGGGTAGTACCAGTAATCCCGATTTTCTGCGGACGTGGAATGCCGAGGAATCGGCGGCAGAAGTAGCCGAATCGGCGGGTAAAATGCTTTACGCTGACTATGTAGAATCCGGCAGTTATCCCATCGTCATGGCCAATGAATTTGGCGGCGTTATCTTCCACGAAGCCTGCGGCCATTTGCTAGAAACTACGCAAATTGAGCAAAAAACCACGCCCTTTCTCGATAAAAAAGGCGAAAAAATCGCCCACGAAAACCTGACGGCTTGGGACGAAGGATTATCCGATAAAGCTTTCGGTACTATCGATATGGACGATGAGGGAATGCCGGCCCAGCGTACTCTCCTAATTGAAAATGGTATCCTAAAAAACTTCATTGCCGATCGCACCGGTTCAATTAAAACCGGCCATCCGCGCACAGGTAGCGGTCGCCGTCAAAACTACACCTATGCCGCCGCTAGTCGGATGCGGAATACCTACATCGCACCTGGGGAATATACCCTCGATAATCTCTTTAATTCCATCGATAAAGGCATTTATTGCAAAAAAATGGGCGGTGGTAGTGTGGGGGCGACCGGGGAATTTAATTTCGCCGTCGAGGAGGCCTATCTTATCGAAAACGGCAACCTGACTAAACCCCTGAAAGGCGCGACTTTAATCGGTTCAGCCAAGGAGATTATGAATAAAATCTCTATGTGTTCCCAAGATTTAGGACTAGCGGCGGGTTTTTGCGGTTCCGTCAGTGGTAGCGTTTATGTCACCGTTGGTCAACCCCATTTAAAAGTCGATTCTATTACCGTTGGCGGTCGTTAATCATGACTTTAGTAATTCTCTACTATTTCCTCATTGCCATCATGATAGTGGGAATAATTGGCGAACTGCTGCCCGCTATCCCCGGCATGAGTTTGATTTTAATCGCCATGCTGGTGTGGGGTTTTGTCACCAAATTCGCGGGGATGGGGGTCGCTTTAGCCGTGGCCTTTGTTATCCTTCTCCTCAGTCTGGGGGTGGAATTCCTCGCTAGTTATCTCGGCGCCCAAAAAGTTGGGGCCAGTAATTGGAGTCAAATCGGTCTAGTAGTGGGCTTATTAGCGGGAATATTCGGGCTTTTACCGGCTTTACCCATTGGCGGCCCGATTATCGGCCTATTTGTCGGTCCTGTGGTGGGGGCTTTTTTGGGAGAATACGCCTATCGTCGCGATTTGGAATTAACCCCCCGTTTGCAACAATCCCTAAAAGTCTGTGTCGGTATCGTCGTCGGTACGGTTATCGGTCACGTTGCCAAAGCTATGCTGGCCACGGCCGCCGTTATCGTCTTTATTGTCACTACCTGGCCGAATCTCTCTTCGGTTATCAGTTAGAAGATGTTGAATGTTGGGATTTTATTTGAAATTTCCCCATTCCCCCATTCCCCCACTTCCCTATCACTATCCTCCAACACCAAAAAAAATCTATGCCAAAAGTTGAAGATATCGCCCAAATCGCTAATTCTAGCGCCCAAGCTTTAGGAATTGCTAAATACGACATCTATGGTTCCTCGGTCGATGAAACCGATGTGGATGTGTTTCAAGGGGAACCGAAACAGGTACAAGCTTCCAATCGTTCCAGCGTTATCGTTCGCGTCTGGAATCAGGATAATCAAGTCGGTGTCACCTCCACCACCGATGTGGACCCGGTGGGACTGCAATTAGCCCTAAAAACCGCTCAGGAAGCCAGCGTTTTTGGCGTTAAGGAAAATGTCCCCGATTTTAGTCCCGCTGCCACCGCACCTACCACAGAAGTGGCCAGCGAAATGTCTAATCAAGCACCTGTATCCACTCTCGTCGATAAGTTATTAGCCGCCGAAAAATCCCTACTAGCAGCCCATCCGGCTATTGCCAGTGTTCCCTATAACGGTTTGGGACAACAGCAGGTCAGACGTTTTTATCTCAATAGCGACGGGGCAATGCGTCAGGAAGCGCGTAGTTATGCCAGCGTGTATTTATACACCAAAACCGAACAGGAAGGCAAAAAACCCCGCAGCGCCGGTGCTTTTCGGGTGAGTCCGGGCCTGGAAAAATTAGATATCGATGGCTGCATCGAGGAAGCGATTAGCAAAACTGTTAGCCATCTGGACTATCAACCGATTACCACGGGTAAATATTTGGTGGTTTTTGCCCCCCGCGCCTTTTTGAGTCTAATGGGAGCATTTTCTAATCTGTTTAATGCCCAAAATGTCCTTGATAAACAGAGTCTTTCTACTCCTGAATCTTTGGGAACACAAATCGCCGCTACTGCCTTAAATTTGTGCGATGATGCCCTCCATCCGGCTAATGTTTCCGCGGAAACTTTTGATAGTGAAGGTACTCCCACCCATCGTGTGGAATTAATTAAAGAGGGGATTTTGAGTAATTTTCTCCATAGCACGATTACCGCTAAACGGATGAATACGGAACCAACTGGCAACGGTAACATTGGGGCAAAAGTAACGGTTAGTCCCCATTTTTATCACGTTTTTGCTAGTGCTAATCAACCCCAAAGCTATTCTTTGGAAACGGCAGAAAATGTGGTTTTAATTGATAGTTTACAGGCACTTCATGCAGGAGTTAATTCTCTACAAGGTTCCTTCTCTTTGCCCTTTGATGGTTGGTTAGTGAACAAAAATGAGCGCATTAGCATCGATTCCGCTACCGTAGCCGGAGATATTTTAACACTGCTGAAATCGATTGTTTATCTGGAACCGGAAGCGGTTATTACTCCCAGTGGTGTTTGTCCCTACGTTTGGGTAGAGGGTTTATCAATCACGGGAGAAGCTTAACACTATACCAGACCAAAAATAGGGGGTATTAACAAGGGTAATACCCCCCGCCAGATGGATGCTAATTTTATAGTCGTGGGTAAGCTGTTGACTATCTAAATTACTCCTTAAAACTACACCAGAATTAAGACCGGGGAGAATAAATAAAAATAATTTCCTATCTCCTAACCCCACCAATAAACTTTTTCAGCAAACCCTAATTAAGAACTATTTTTCCGCTGGGGGAAACCAATTATCATCTAATGTTTGTTCGAGGGATATATGAGCGTCTGAATTAAGGGAAAAAAGCTGAGAAACCGATTTAATCGCCACTGGATAAACTTTATCATACATGGCTGCTAATTCTGGCCGTAAGCTGGGACTATCTTCTAAACGCTGCTGAATTTGGGCGCGAAAATTGACTATTTCTGCCGCCCAATGATTACCTGACCGTTTTTTTTCTTCTTGCCAATAAGCCAGCTTTAAAAGATGTTCGATAAGACGGGTTAACAGACTCATTAAAGCTCGTCTATCACTTTTTCCCATACTCTCGATTTCTTCAATTAAATTATCCCAATCCACTTGCTCAAAATTGCGCTCTTGTAAATGTTTTACCGTCTCTTTTAGCCATTGATTATAATCAGTTTCGTAGGCAGTTGACGACATAATTTAACTCTCCATAGAAAATTACTTAAATGGCTCTCTATCTAGGGCTGGCTGAATACATCTAAACACCTTTTTGGCTAAGACTTTTAGACTTTTTTTCTCAAAAAGTATATCAGATATGGGAGTGATCGGGGGAAAAATTAAGGTACTTTTTCCCTGAAAATTAGCTAATTGACCACGGCGGTTCGACAAGCGGTTCGGCGGTTCGGCTGAGCATCGCCGAACGTCCTCAACATCGGTAAAACCCCACACCCCACACCCCACACCCCACGAAAAACTTTTTGCCGCAAACCCTAATTAGCAATACCCTCTTTTTTTCAAACTATAACCAGCTAATCCGAGGGTTAGCAATCCTAAAACTGCGCTAGGTTCTGGGACAGGTTTGATGGAATAAATCGCCAGATTACGACTCACTTCATTGGCCACAATTAACAGGGGAGTACCATTGGGACTATCGGCAGCGGGGATAAATAATAATCCTTCGGGAGAGATATCGCCGGCTCTTCTGGTTTCTGTGTGGAAACGAGGTCTATACTGATAGTTTCTTCGACAAAATAGTCCTAAAAGTGTTGCCCGATAAGCATTTCACGATTCCATAAGCAAAAATTATCACACAAAGTCGAGAAGAGCCTATCGCCTAATTGCCAATCGTTGATATAATTAGTGAACAAAGGATTACTAGGGTTGGTGATATCATAAACCATGAAACCGCCAGCCCTTTCTATTCCCACAAAACTATAAAGACGATTCCTCACGCTTCCCAATGCTAAACCTTCCGGTTCTGGCCCGCGGTTATCGCTACGACTATCGAAACTACTAGGAGTACCATCGGAATTAAAGATACTAGGACTTAGGGGAGTTGCCGAAAAAGCCGCCAAAATTTGTTCAAAATCATCGCCACTATCGAAGACTGGGGACAGTCCATTAGTGACATTCCAAATCGAAAAAGAACGACCACCATAGGCAAAAAGTTGGCTATATTGACCTTGGGCGTTAAGTCCGTCAATGCTAGAAACATCCAAACGGCCGAGATTTTGGTTTAATTTCAATGTGGCCGCATTAGGGAAAACATTGGGGTCTAAAGTTACAGTAGAAACTCGTCGGGCCTCATCTCTAGTATCACCTTCATTGGCAGTAATTAAATAGGTTTGTCCGGCGATGGTAACGGTGGCAATCGTATCCGGTTGATATAAGCCAAAAACCGGCCAATTATTAATTCTCATTGCTGGGGAATTAGCCGCTCCTCCAAATACTACCCCATCTCGATCGCTAGGGTCCAAACCATTACCCGGTGCATTAAAATTTTTGGCTCCTAGGGGTACAATACTGGTGACTTGAGCGTTAGCAACATCGACTACGGCAATAGCATTATTTTCCTGTAGAGACACCCATGCAGAGGTTCCATCGTCGGAAACGGTGATGTATTCTGGTTCCACATCTTGGGAAACCGTTTGACCGGGAAAAATACGGACTCCCTGACTTCTTAAAGTGTTCTCTTGACCATTAAAACTATCAAAAGTAGCGGTGTTGACGGTGGGATTGAGAATACCAGAGCTAAGGTTAAGGTTAATGATACTAACGGAACCATCGGGATCGATCGCCCCTCTTGCTTCCCCTTCGTTAGCGACCAAAACCCGATTACCGTCAGGAGCAAAGGTTAACATATCAGGTAAAGCGCCCACAGTCACCTGACTCTGAAAGACACCATTGGTATTGAAAAATACTACACTGCCGTTATTGGTAATGGGATTAGCTTCCATGGCCACGGCCACGATACCATTTTTGATGGCAACGCTGTTAACCCCTGCACCGTAGGAGCTAAGATCGATCGAGGGTAAGGGAATTGGACTAGCGGGATTACTGATATCGGCAATATCTAGACGATTATTGGGACCGGTCAGGAATAATTTTCGACTAGCGGGGTCATAAGCGGGAATTTCTGACCCGAAGTTATTAGCAGCAATTGTACTATTGCCAAGACTGCTTAATCGGGTGATATTTAAAGCTGAGGCCGATTCGGTAACGATGTTGATACTGCCAGCAATTGACAGCAAGGTTAATAAAAAATTCCCATGGTGACGATCGATAGCCTTAATCATATTTTTAGCTGAAACCCTGCAAAAAAAGGCTAAACAATCGCATTTTTTCAGCCCCAAGTTAAAGGAAGATTAAACAGGAGGGAAATTAAGGATATCTTCAAAATTTGGCCGAGAACAGTAAAAGCGAACTAGGAAAACGGGTTACTCGATCGATTTTTAGTTGAACGGCTCATTTACCGGAGTGATAACATAGTTTAGTATAAGCTCGATCAATATGGAATCAAGACTCGTGTTATCTACTCTCCTAGCCGATTTCAAGATCATTTTTGAACGTGACCCCGCTGCCCGCAACTGGTTAGAGGTACTGTTTTGTTATCCCGGATTACAGGCTTTACTGTGCCATCGCTTCGCCCATTGGCTATATCAGATCGGGATTCCCTTTATTCCCCGTTTAATTTCCCATCTTGCCCGTTTTCTGACTGGTATCGAAATTCACCCCGGCGCCCAAATAGGTCAGGGTGTTTTTATCGACCATGGCATGGGAGTGGTCATCGGAGAAACGGCCATTGTCGGTGATTATGCCCTCATCTATCAGGGAGTTACTTTAGGAGGGACGGGGAAAGAAAGCGGTAAACGTCACCCGACTCTAGGGGAAAATGTGGTCGTCGGCGCTGGGGCCAAGGTTTTAGGTAATATTTATCTGGGTAATAACGTTCGCGTCGGCGCTGGTTCTGTGGTCCTGCGCGATATTCCCGCCGATTGTACCGTCGTTGGTGTACCCGGTCGTTTAATCTATCGCGCTGGGACGCGGGTGGAACCCCTCGAACACGGTGATTTACCCGACTCGGAAGCGGTGGCTATTCGCGCTTTGGTGGACCGCATCGAACAACTGGAAAAACAAGTGTACGAATTGCGGCTAGAACGGTCAAAAGAACCAGATTATCGGATTAATTGCCCAGTTTTAGCCCATTTAGAAGAAGAGGCGAGTCATAGCTTTTGTCCTGCGGCCGATCGGGATATGCGCGAGTTTCTCGAAAGATCGGTTTATCCCCGAGAATCTTCTGATATGATAGAAGACTCGTTTTCTAAGTAGCTGAAACCCATTTATCAAGGCTATGATTGTTAAGGACTACTTGGCACCGTCCGATGGCTCAAACTGACTCAATCCGTATCCGTGGCGCACGACAACACAATCTCAAAAATGTTGATCTCGAATTACCCCGCAATCAGTTGATTGTTTTTACCGGAGTTTCGGGATCGGGCAAATCTTCCCTCGCTTTCGACACTATTTTTGCCGAGGGACAGCGCCGCTATGTGGAGTCCCTCAGCGCCTATGCGCGCCAATTTTTAGGACAATTAGATAAACCCGATGTGGATGCGATCGAGGGTTTAAGTCCGGCTATTTCCATTGACCAAAAATCCACTTCCCACAATCCCCGTTCTAGTGTGGGAACTGTTACGGAAATTTACGATTACTTGCGTTTATTGTTCGGTCGTGCCGGTGAACCCCATTGTCCCCATTGCGATCGCAATATTGCCCCCCAAACCATCGATCAAATGTGCGATCGAGTGATGGAATTAGCCGAGAAAACCCGTTTTCAAATCTTAGCCCCAGTAATTCGCGGCAAAAAAGGCACTCATAAGCAATTAATCTCTAGTTTGGCCTCCCAAGGCTTTGCCCGGGTGCGGATTGACGGCAAGGTAGTAGAATTATCCGAGGGCATCGAGTTAGATAAAAAACATCTTCATGATATCGAAATTGTTATCGATCGCCTGATCAAAAAAGAGGGTTTACAGGAAAGATTAGTAGATTCTTTAACCACTTGTTTAAAGCATTCCGATGGTGTAGCGATTGTAGAAATTCTCGATGAGAATAACGAAGATAATCCCGAAGTTACCAAAGAAATTGTCTTTTCCGAGAAATTTGCCTGTCCCGAACACGGGGCCGTTATGGAAGAATTATCCCCCCGTTTATTCTCTTTTAATTCTCCCTATGGTGCTTGTCCCAACTGTCACGGATTGGGCAGTTTACGGAAATTTTCGGCAGATTTAGTCATTCCCGACCCGAAACAACCGATATATTCTGCTATTGCCCCCTGGTCAGATAAGGATAATTCCTACTATCTTTCTCTCCTCTACGGTTTAGGGCAAGCTTTAGGTTTTGAAATTCAAACCCCTTGGCAGAAACTAACAAAAACCCAACAAGATATCATTCTCTATGGGAGTAAAGAACCGATATATTTTGAAGATGATTACCGTTATGATACTGGTCGCGGTTACTATCGAGAATTTGCCGGAGTTATCAATATCTTAGATAGGAATTATCAAGAAACCACCTCGGAAGTTATTAAACAAAGACTAGAGAAATATATTGTTAACCAAACCTGCGAAGTTTGTCACGGAAAAAGATTAAAACCGGAAGCTTTATCGGTACGTTTAGGACAATATACGATCACGGATTTTACTGGAGTTACCATTCGGGATTGTTTGCAGAGAATTAATGATTGTCATTTAACCCCAAGACAAGCATTAATTGGGGAATTAGCCCTTAAAGAAATCAAAGCGAGACTACAATTTTTAATCGATGTGGGATTAGATTATCTTACCCTCGATCGACCAGCGATGACTTTATCTGGGGGAGAATCCCAACGAATTCGATTAGCCACTCAAATCGGTTCAGGATTAACGGGAGTATTATACGTTCTCGATGAACCTAGCATCGGATTACACCAAAGAGATAATAGTAAACTGTTAGAAACCCTGCAAAGATTGCGAGATTTAGGTAATACTTTAATTGTCGTCGAACACGATGAAGAAACGATTCGGGCAGCCGATTATGTGGTCGATATCGGTCCGAAAGCGGGGATTCATGGCGGAGAAATCATCTGTCAAGGCAGTTTTAAAACCCTTTTAAAGTCCAAAAAATCGATAACAGGGGCCTACTTATCGGGCCGCAAAGTTATTGAAACTCCTCCCCAAAGAAGGGAAGGGAATGGTAATGCTTTAGTCTTAAAAAATTGCCATCAAAATAACCTAAGAAATATTGATGTAACGATTCCTTTAGGAAAATTAGTCTCGATTACGGGGGTATCTGGTTCGGGCAAATCTACCCTAATTAATGAGTTATTATATCCAGCTTTACAACATCATTTAACCCGTTTAACTCCCTTCCCCAAAGAGTTAGAGAAAGTGGAAGGATTGGACGCGGTTGATAAAGTAATTGTCATCGACCAATCACCGATAGGACGCACTCCTCGGTCAAATCCTGCCACCTATACGGGGGTTTTTGACATTATTCGCGAGATTTTCACCGAAACCATCGAAGCAAAAGCTAGAGGTTACAAAGCGGGGCAGTTTTCTTTTAATGTTAAGGGAGGACGCTGTGAAGCTTGCCTAGGCCAAGGAGTAAACGTCATCGAGATGAATTTTCTCCCCGATGTCTATGTGCAGTGTGATGTGTGTAAAGGGGCGCGTTACAATCGGGAAACCCTACAGGTTAAGTATAAAGGTTATTCGATCGCCGATGTCTTAGATATGACGATCGAGGAAGCATTAAAGGTCTTTGAAAATGTCCCCCGGGCCACCACCAGATTACAAACTCTCGTGGATGTGGGTTTAGGATACTGTAAACTCGGTCAAAGCGCCCCCACTTTATCCGGTGGAGAAGCGCAAAGGGTGAAATTAGCGGCCGAATTATCCCGACGGGCCACGGGAAAAACCCTATATTTGATCGATGAACCGACTACGGGATTATCTTTTTATGATGTGCATCATCTCTTAGATGTGTTACAAAGATTGGTCGATAAAGGTAATTCGATTATCGTCATCGAACATAATCTCGACGTGATTCGCTGTAGCGATTGGATTATTGATTTGGGACCGGAAGGAGGGGACAAGGGAGGAGAATTAATCGCGGTGGGAACACCGGAAACCGTGGCTAAATGTGAAAAATCCTACACCGGTCATTATCTTGCCCAAGCATTACTTCAATATCCCCCAAAAAAGCAGGATAATATTAGGGAAGAACACAGAGATAATAAAGCCAATGATCAAGATTAGTATTTAACTCTTGTTCGCTTTTAATTTCCTGACCGGTTTTCCAAGAATAAATTTTAATATCTTGAAAGTAAGACCTTAACTGTCTTAATTGTTCTTTGGGGGTGGCGTAATAATTTCGGAGACGAAAATTATGGGGTTCATCCCGAATAATTGCATAGTCAGCAGTCAATAACTGTTCGTAGCTAAGAGAGGGATTACAGGCCCGCAAAATCACCCAGAGGACTAAATTTACATAGCTACTAAAAGGATTCAAACTAATCTTTTTTTTCCAATCGAATTCTGGGATAATTCCCTGAAGATTATGACTAGAAAAACAAAAATAACCGCCAGTTTTACCGATGCGGCTAATTTCCTCTAAAACTAGAAAACGGTCAGCAGGGGAAATATAATCAATGCCATTAAAACTAAAGAGAATAAAATCAAAATAATTATCGGCAAATTGTTCTAGATTTCTAGCATCGGCCACTTGCCAGACTAAATGGGGGAATTTTTGACGACAAGCGGCGATCATTTCCGCAGAATAATCAACACCGATATATTCTCCCACAAGAGGGGCAAAATACTTCGTAGTTCGTCCCGCACCTACCCCTAAATCAAGCATTTTCATGGTTGATAAACGCTCTTGCAGCAGGGTTAAAATTGTCTTTTCTGCCGGCTGTAGTGCGGTTAATTGGGCATAATAACCGACAATACTAGGGTCTCTATAGGTTTGCTGATTTTTATCCTTAATCATTCTCGATCGCTCTTTCCTCATAATCTGGCTGTTTTTCTCTTACTAATAATTCACCTTCCCAACCGCCAATTACTTCTTCAAAGAAGCCTTCTTGCCATTGGCTAAATGTAGTTTTTTCTTCTTTTTCTTTTAGAGATATTGGCTGATAAACTAAGGTAACTTCTAAATCTGTGTTTTTAAGTTCAGGGGGTAAAGATATTTGTAATGTTCCATCTTCTCCCACATGGGTTTTAAAACTAATTGTTTTCATGGTTTCGGCTCAGGCTACTACTATCTTATGATAGTGTCATATATCCTCGTCTGACAACGTGCGTTCCCTGCAGTCTTTTAACCATAAAGACATCTTCACCCCAAACAGGTCAGACATGGCAGAAACCACCATCCGATGAGAATGGCAGTACATCCCACTCAAGACCGAGACGATGGATACTACTCTCTCACGGTAGCCGCTCTTTCCTACTACCATCTTTAAGAAAAGATTTAGACTATCATTAAGATGCGCTTAAATTATCCAATTGGCATCAATGGAGATTTTTAGCTCTTTTGTATCATCTACAAGGATAGCATTTTCCAAAAGTGATAAAAGAAATGTAAAGTTGTTTTATATTAGTTGTCTTTGATAGTCTGGAAATTGTCCTGACGACTTCCCAAATTGCTCCCCACCTGACCCACCGTCCCAACCTCCAGTTGACGAAAGTAGATAGCGCCGAGTCGGTTGTCAGCCATCTGATCAGAGGCTTGCAGCGATCGCCTAGGTTTAAATTCAGTTACGCGCAAGATCAGGTATTTTTATTTGAGCAACGCTAAGAGAGAAAAAGCAGCGGGGATCAAATATCTGTATAAAGTGCTACGATAATCTAAGATTCCATCAAAGGTTAGATTATCAAACGCCGACTCAGGACTATCAAGGTCGGAAAGCCTCGTTCGATAGTCTGAGCAGAGGCAAGACAATCGGTTAGAACTAATTGACTATCTGAGACTGTCCAATCGTTGGGATCGAATTCGGGTATGGGTGAGGATATCGATCCGCAATTGTCAGGGTAACACCAAATCCCCCTGATCCAGTGCAGTGGACAACCCTTCTGGTTCCTAGTGACCACTTCAGTGGTCCCTGATGATAACTGGGTTTTGCTAACTGGATTTAGGATAAACCTGCCTTAGTGCGGTTTTGTCGTTACTTGTCTAACAATTGTTGCTATTTCACTAACTACCTTATTTTTTATGGTTAAAAATTATGGCAAGCAAATCTTATTCGATGGTGCAAAATTCCCCAACTGGAACAACCGGAACGGGACTAGATCAAACGGTTGAAAGAATTGGCAGAGATCCAGGACTTGCTGGTGCTAATCTCGGCACAAATATTACGGGTGGAATGACGGCAGCTAATGAATTAAATCATTTAATCTTAGAAGCCAAACAAGCCACTGGAGTTGCTAGTAACGGCATTTTTACTGTCAGTGACGTAACCGCGATTAATGCTTGGATTCGCGCTAACCGTTTGGCAGAATTTACTGCTCTCCACGGCGATGATGACGGGACAACAGAAACAGGGTTTCATTTAGTCCAAAATGACGGAGCGACTCAACAGTATCGCAATCAGAATTTAGTCGATACGGTTTTTGATGGCATTTATCACATTGGTTTCCTAATTGAAAATGGCAGCTTTGTCAATGAAGATGGTAACGCCAATGCCACAGTTGCTCAGGTGGCGGATTGGCTAACCCAATTTTATACAGATCGGGCAACAACTAATACCGGACTTGATCGGATTACGGAATTAATTATTGCAGATCAGGGTTTAGCGCAAAATATACCTTGGCAAGAAATTGCTGGCGGTGCTGATGCGGCCAATGGACTGAATGATTTATTAAAAACAGCGATTACCACCTACAATCTCGCCGCCGATGGTTCAATTTCCGAAAGCGATATTGCACAAATTAACAATTGGATTCGCTCCGATGCCACCCGTTATAATACTTTTATTGTTCTGCATGGGGATGATGAAGGGACAGAGGAAACTGGCTTCCATTTAGTTCAAAATGACGGCGCTCAGACCACATATTTTGCGAAAAACCTAGTTAATACCGTTGCCGACGGAATCTATCATATTGGCTTTCAGATCCAAAATGGGCGATTTCTCAACGAAGATGGTGCAGCTAATGCCACAGTCAAAGACGTAGCGGATTGGGTAACATATTTTTACGTTGATCAGTCCACCACTGGCACAGGATTAGATAAAATTGTCGATACCATCAAAATTGATACTGGCTTAGCCAAGTGGACAAATGCGGGGGATATTAACGCTGGAGCCGCCGCCGCCGATGGACTTAACCATCTATTAGTAGATGGTATTACTGCTACAGGTATCGCTGCTGATGGCTGGATTACCAGCGATGATATTCGCACCCTCAATCAATGGGTTCGCACTAATCACTATGACGAATTTATCCTCCTCCACGGTGACGATGAGGGAAATGAGGAAACAGGCTACCACCTGGTACAAAATGACGGAGCGACAACCCAATACTTCGGTAAAAATTTAGTCAATACCGTAGCCGATGGACTCTATCATATTGGCTTTAACATCGAAGACAATCGTCTCGTCAACGAAGATGGTGATGCAAATGCTCGCCTTAACGATGTTTCCAGTTGGCTCAACTATTTCTATCTTCAGAAAACCATTATTTACGGTGATAACTCTAGCGACACGATTACAGGTACGAATCTTGCTGAACACCTGATGGGTTACGGGGGAAATGATGTTCTCAGTGGTGGCGGCGGCGATGACCTAATCGATGGAGATTGGGGGTGTGACACTTTATCGGGTGGAGTTGGTAATGACTTACTCTATGGCGGCGCAGACAATGACCAATTGGATGGAGGCGAAGGGTCAGACACTTATTATGTCTCCGGTAATCTAGCCGGAGGCTGGTCGAGTTTCCAAGGCTATGACACCATTACGGATACAGGGACAAGTGGCACAGATACCATTGTCGCCAAAGGTGCGGCTAATGTTGATATCGGTCTCAAGAGTTTTGGGGTTAATAGCGGCATTGAAACCATCGACGGGACAGGAGTAGCAGGAAAAGTCACCATCGTCGGCGATTGGAGTGACAACACCCTCGACTTCTCTAATACTGCTTTTGTCGGTGGCAATATCCAAATTCATGGCTATTGGGGGAATGATACTATCACCGGTAGCACTGGTAATGATGTCATTATTGGTGGCGGTGGTGAGGACAAACTTAACGGAGGATTAGGGTCAGATCAACTAACGGGAGGTGAAGGTCGCGACCGTTTTATCTTCAACACCGTTGATGAAATCGGTCAAGGTGCAAACCAAGACAATATCCTCGATTTCAATACTGGTCTTGATACTATTGACATCTCTGGCATTGATGCCAACTCCCTCAACGCTGGTAATCAGAGTTTCACGTTTATTGGTGCCTCGGATTTTTCAGGTCAAGCGGGACAACTGCGCTTTTACGGCGGTCTCCTTTCCGGGGATACCAACGGCGATGCAGTCAGCGACTTGCAATTGGCGATCGCTGGAGTGTATAGTTTACCTGTTACCAGTATAGTGCTGTGACATCCTCTGGTTTGAGGCAATAAGCTCTTAGTGCATTTAACTGAGTGTCAGCAGAAGTCCCATCGCTAAAAGCGAGGGACTTCTGCTGATACCAAATTAAATTGTATTCAGTGCAGATAAAGCATCAAGGATGAAGGGAAATCCCGTGGGAGAAGCAACCCTCTGGGGTGTTACTTCTTAAACAATTATCTTTCGCTCTCGGTTTTTGCTCTGTTCTTTCCCCTTCCTAGGGGTTTATTCTCCAAATCCTGCTTGATCATTACTTTCTAAGTAGCTGGTTATAATTAAATTAAAAATGGATTTTGCCTTTAATCCCCCCTTGATCCCCCCTTGATAAGGGGAGTGCCGATAGGCGGGGGGATCCCCCCTTAATCCCCCCTTGATAAGGGGGGCATCTGACAACTTTTAACGCCTACCTACTTATTACTCCTCTAAACAATAATTCAAGATGAGAATGTCAAACATTTTAAAAACCAGCTTACTCAGTTTAACAATTTATAGCTTGATCAACCTTTTCTCCATAAAAACACAAGCAGAAATAGGCGATCCGAATGGTTCCAATAATCAACCCCAAACAGGCTGGACACTATGGCAACGTTGGGATAAATTAACCGATGCAAATATAGATTTCGGTTTCTCCAATATGGACTTAGGAGCAGGACTAGAATTACAGCAATTATGTTTTGGCGAAGTTGACACCCCCAATGCTGAGAAGAAACAACAAGAAACCTACTGGTGGAGATTAGATAATGACATCAATCAAATAGGTTCGGGAAAAATACAATATGGCTGTTGGATAAATGGTCAATTCAAAGGCACTAATACTGTTACTGCCTATAACACCTCTTTAGGAACTGTTCCTTGCTTGCGCGTTAATAGTTCCGTAAAAAATGGCTTAATAATTTATGAAGACTCTACCACTAATTCCCGTCATTTAGGCATCGTTAAAAGTGGACAAATTGTTCAAGGGGAATCATTTCCTTTAATGATCTTTACCACCAATGATAATCTGAACTGGGTGGCCATAAAATCACCACAAGAAGGCTGGATATTAACGGGGAAAACCGGCATCAATGAAAATGTTTCTTTATGTAAAAACTAAAAACTTAACCTACGGAAAAATTAGGTTTATACCCCCTAATCAAGAATTGAAAAATAACTTCTTAGGTATCCCCCCTACCTCCCCTTTTAAAGGGGGAAACCGAAGGCGAGGGGATTGCGTAAACCGTCCTCTATTCCTTCAACCACGCCAAAAAATCTCTCTACTCGTGCTTAGAAATTAATTGAATGGAAACATCCTTTCCCTAGCTGAGAGACTATCGGTCTTAGAGTCGTTTCTAGCGTTGGGTTTCATGCTTCAACCCAACCTACTTTGAAGCGCACCGCAGCACAGGAGGAGTGTAAAGTCAACTATTTTGGCGAAAATTAATCTTTTTTACATTTATTTAGGGATAATGGCAGTTAGTTACTGTAAGGAGGGACGGTAATTTTTCCCGTGTCAATATCAAAATTAGGAGAAAGTGGCCTAATATATATATGAGGGTGCTTATTTCCTATTAAAAACCGCCAACAACCCAATGAAAACTTTAAATCAGAATCCCTGGCAAGTAGAGGGAGGAGAAACCCTGCCCCTACTTTACAAAATTGATCAACATCTTTGGTTAGAGGAAACAATAAAAATCCTCAAGGAAAATCGCTTAGATGAATTAGATGTAATCCATTTAATTGAGGAATTAGAAAGCTTGAGTAAAAGAGATAAAAACCGAGTCAGTAGCTTACTTGAACAAGTGATCAGGCATTTATTACTTTTACAATATTGGACAACAGAAGCAGAAATAAATCGGAATCATTGGCGAGCGGAAATTATCAGTTTTCGCACGCAATTAAGAAAATATTTAACGACGAATTTACAGAATTATTTAGCTGAGGAATTACCGATAATCTATCAGGATGCTTTCGATTATGTTCAACAAAAAACTGGTTTTTCTGGCGATTTTCCCTCAGAATGTCCTTACAGTTTAGAGCAATTATTAGATAAAAATTGGTTCAACTGTGAAGATTAGACATTAAAAATGATAGAATTATCGAGGAAAGCCGTTCTAAAATGGCGGGTTTTTTAACCGAAATTTGCGATAATAAGATGCGATTAAATTATCAACTGGGCATCAATGCAGATTTTTAGTTCTTTTGTCTCATCTACGGCCACTTTTGCCGAATTATCCCTACAAGCGGCCAAGGCCCCTGTTGATACCCTCACCGGTTGGTCATTAGAGGATCGCGATCCGCAAGTGATCGAAAAATTTGTCCCCCTTCTGGATTGGTTTTATCACCATTATTTTCGGGTTAAAACCGATGGTTGGGAAAATATTCCCCCCTCAGGACAGGTATTATTCATCGGCTCCCATAACGGCGGTTTAGCGGCTCCTGATATGTTTATGATGATGTATGATTGGTTTCAACGCTTTGGCAGCGAGCGCTTAGTCTATGGTTTGATGGATTCGCGAGTCTGGCGAGTTTTTCCATCCCAAGCGCATCTAGTGGCCCAAATGGGAGCCATTCATGCTCATCCGAAAATGGCGATCGCTGCTTTAAATAGTGGCGCTAGTGTCTTAATTTATCCAGGGGGTGCTACGGATGTTTTCCGTCCCCACAGTTTAAGAAATAAAATTCATTTTGCCGGTAATCAAGCTTTTGTTAAACTAGCTTTACAGTACGAAGTGCCGATTATTCCCGCCATTTCCCACGGCGCTCACTCGACCCTGTTTGTCCTCGAAGATATTTATCCTCAATTAAAAGAATTGCATAAACAGGGTATGCCTTGGCCTTTCGGTATTGACCCCGGGACCTGTCCCATCTATTTCGGTTTACCCTGGGGACTAGCTATCGGTCCCCTGCCGAATATTCCCTTACCCGTACCGATACAGACGCGGGTTTGTCCCCCAATTATTTTTGAACGTTACGGCAAAAAAGCAGCCCGGGACCGCCGTTATGTACGCGAATGTTATGAGAAAGTCTGTTATTTGATGCAGCAGCAACTCGATCAATTAGTGGCAGCCAATTCTCCCTGATACTATAGAGGAAAGTGGGGACAAAGCGATCGCACTTGAGGATGGCTGCGGTCAGATTAACCCGCTTGTGAGATAATGAATTGTTTTGAGCAAAGTTATCAGTACAAAGTTTTCTCTTGAGATTTGACGATTATTTGGGGAATGCAGAAAATTATGAAACTATTACCCGCAGAATGCCAGCATTTACAAGACAAAGTAGCCATAGTAACTGGGGCCTCGCGAGGGATCGGTAAAGCGATCGCCTTGGAATTAGCCAGCCAGGGTGCTACTGTAGTGGTGAACTATGCTAAATCTAGCAGTGCTGCCGATGCCGTTGTTGAAGAAATTACCGCGGCCGGGGGAAAGGCAATAGCTCTACAAGCAGATGTGGCTAAAAGCGAAGAAGTGGATAACTTAGTGAACAGTACCAAGGAAAAATTCGGTCATATTGATGTCTTAGTTAATAATGCCGGTATTACCCGGGATACCCTGATGTTAAGAATGAAATTAGAAGACTGGCAAGCGGTCATCGATCTCAATTTAACCGGAGTTTTTCTCTGCACTCGCGCCGTCAGTAAATTGATGTTAAAACAGAAAAGCGGCCGCATAATTAACATCACTTCTGTATCCGGTTTGATGGGTAATCCGGGTCAATCTAATTACAGCGCCGCTAAAGCCGGTGTTATCGGTTTAACGAAAACTTTAGCCAAAGAATTTGCCAGTCGAGGCATCACTGTTAATGCCGTGGCCCCCGGCTTTATTGAAACCGATATGACTAATGACCTCAAAGCAGATGAAATTCTCAAATATATCCCCCTCTCCCGTTACGGAAAACCGGAAGAAGTCGCCGGAATGGTGCGTTTTTTAGCCGCCGATCCCGCCGCTATTTATATCACTGGTCAAGTCTTTAACGTCGATGGTGGTATGGTTATGGCTTAATTCAGTTATCAGTTATCAGTTATCAGTTATCAGTTATCAGTCATCAGTGATTAGTTATCAGTGATTAGTTATCAGATTAAAGTTTTAAGTTTTAAGCTTTAAATGATATTATTCACCGCTCAGTCTTCACTCTTCACTCTTCACTAATTACTGTTCACTGATTACTGTTTACTGATTACTGTTCACTGATTACTGTTCACTGATTACTGTTTACTGATTACTGTTTACTGATTACTGAAAATGACTTACTGTTTAGGAATTATCAATCGTTTTGGCATTGTTATGGGGGCGGATTCTCGCACGAATGCGGGAGTCGATTATATCTCGGCCTATCGGAAATTATTTGACTTTTCGGTATCGGGAGAAAGAGTAATTATGGTCTGTACATCGGGGAATTTATCGATTAGCCAAGGAGTGATTCACGAACTAAAAAGAGATCTGCACAATCAAGAGGATAAAAATCTCCATTCTCTGACTCATCTCTACGATATCGCCCACTATATCGGTGATAAAAGTCGTCAAGTACAAGCTAGGGAAAGAACTTGGCTAGAAAAAGATAATATTGATTTTAAATGTAAGTTTATTCTTGGGGGACAAATTAAAGGAGAAGAACCGCAATTATTCATGATTTATCCCCAAGGAAATCATATTCAAGCCACCAAAGAAACGCCCTTTTTACAGATAGGTGAAACTAAATACGGTAAACCGATTCTTGATCGTACCATTACCTATGATACACCCCTAGAGGAAATGGCCAAATGTGCCTTACTTTCCATCGATTCGACCATGAAATCGAATATTTCCGTCGGACCGCCTATCTATTTGAGTATGTATGAAGCTAATAGCCTAAGCCTACGTCATAAGTTACAATTGCGCCTAGGAGATCCCTACCTAGCCAAAATGCGGAAACTCTGGGAAGATTACGTCCGGCAAGCTTTCGAGGCTATGCCCAATGTGGAATGGCATTATACCGATGAAGATCCCAAAGAAGATATCATAATAGATTAAGTAACTCTTTGTGAATTAACCTTACAACTCGATGATCATTGTTACCTTGATGTTGGCAGGTAGTCTAGCTTGGTTTTTTAGTAGCCTTGCTGGTGGGGGCAGCCCCCTGATTCTACTCCCCGTTTTAGGTTGGTTTCTCGATGCTGCCGTCATTCCTCCGGTTTTGACCACGGGGATGCTAATCGGTAATGTCCAACGCATGGGAATGTATTGGCGCGCCATTGACTGGCCCTCGACGGTGTGGTATTTACCCGGGGCAATTATGGGATCTACCCTCGGCGCTTTTGTGTTTGCCCATTTACAATTCAAATGGTTGCCGCTAGTTTTGGGAATTTTTCTGGTTTTATCCTCGCTTAAACAATTATTTCCCCAACAAGAAAATCCTTTTTTTGAGATTAAAACTTGGTATTTTATGCCCTCGGGATTTATCTACGCTTTCCTGTCAGGATTAGTCGGTAGTACCGGCCCGATGATGAACCTATTTTATATTAACTATGGGCTAGTTAAAGAACCAATGGTGGCAACGAAATCCGTTCATATGGTAGTAGTTCATGTGGCCAAATTAATCGCCTACGCAGCTTTTGGAGTTTTACATCTGCCTTTTCTTGGTTACGGTTTATTGTTAGGATTAGCAGCCTGGCCAGGCAATTGGTTAGGACAAAAAGTTTTAGAAAAAATGAGTCCCCAGCAATTTAAACAAGCAGTGATGTTATTCGTTTCGATGAGTGGCCTATTGATGATCTGGCGAGAACGCGGCATCGTCTTTTAAAATTTTGCTGACAAGGGGACAAATTTTGCTAGAATACTAAATAAAGGCAAATTGTACTAAAACAGTGTAATACGCCGATCACCGTTAGATTTGCTCCTTGATTAACCCCCTAGCTGAAAATGACAGAAATCGCCAATTTTACCCTCGAACAAGGTTTAGAACGCTACCAACAGGGAGAAAACGCTGCCAGCTTATTGCCCGAATTTAAAGAATTAAGCGATCGCAGTCCTAAAAATGCCGCCGTTTGGTCTTGTTTAGCTTGGTTATATATGCTCACCGATAAACCGGAATTAGCCCTAAAAGCCGCCCAAAAAGCCGTTAAACTCGATAAAGTTTCCCCCCAAAACCGGATCAATTTGGTTTTAGCTATGTTGGAAACCAAAACCGCCGGAGTTAGGGAACATATCGAACTGGTGCAACAATTAATTAGTTTAAACAAAGAAGTTCGCCAAGAAGTGGATGAAAATATCGCCGATGGTTTAGCTAGAAAACCCGATTGGAAAAGTTTAGAACGCGTTAAAGTTTGGTTAAATGAATAAGAATATGGAATTATCAAAACAGTTATTACTAGGCTTAAAAGCCAATGATTTTCGGCATCCCATCGACCTAGAGGCGACTAACTCCCTTAAACAGTTGCCCGGTTTAGATATAGCCGTGAGAAGTTTGTTAGGTTCCGTCGCTGAGGAATTCTTTTACTTAAATAATATTGCTGCTAGTGTTTTGGTGGGGGAAAAACAATTACCCGACCTGCATAATCTCCTCCTAGAAGCTTGCCGAATTCTCGACTTAGAACCACCTCAATTATACATTCAACAAAACCCCGTTCCTAACGCCTATACCTTCGCCATGCGCGGCAAAAAACCGTTTATGGTGATGCACACTTCCCTAATTGAAATGCTGACTCCCGCAGAAATTCAAGCGGTAATGGCCCACGAATTAGGTCATCTCAAATGTGAACACGGCGTTTATCTGACTTTAGCCAATATTATGGTTCTGGCGGCGGGATTACTGCCCAATTGGGGGACAATGTTAGCACGATCCCTACAGGAGAGAATGTTAGCATGGGTGCGCTGCGCCGAGTTTAGTTGCGATCGATCCGCTTTATTGGCAGTTCAAGACCCAAAAATCGTCATGTCGGTGTTAATGAAGTTAGCCGGAGGTTCCCCCAGTCTCGCACCTTTATTAAATTTAGAGGCTTTTATCGATCAGGCCAAGTCCTACGATGCCGTCAGTGCCTCGGAAATGGGCGAAATGTTAAAGGGTTTGCAAACCCAACAGTTAACCCATCCCCTCCCCGTCCTGCGTGCGCGAGAAATCGATCGTTGGGCCAGTTCCCCCGATTATCAAAATTTGTTAAAGGGGCCAAAAATGGGTTATAATAATAAAATTAATGCCAAGGGCGAATGGCGAAATTGGTAGACGCACCACACTCAAAATGTGGCGAGGCAGCCCCTCATGTCGGTTCGAGTCCGACTCCGCCCATTAAAATGACAAAAACCAAGCATAAGAATTTATGGTGCGTTACCGCAATTCTAACCTAGTGTCAGCATTCTTCCCTCGCTTTTAGCGATGGCATGAATGATGATCAGTATATAGACAATTCCCGAAAGCTGTGTTGTAATATCGGCATCCTGATTTGGAGAATAATCGATGTCAGAATACTCAAAACCTTTCGACAACATAAAAAAGACTAAACTGTTTAAGGATAATCAAGCTGGGGCAAGAGTAGGGCTGGCTGGTGGAGCTTGAGCAGCTATAGCCTTAGCAGGAATGTTACCATTTACAGCCCCTGTCTTAACTTTTTGCGGGCTTGGCGGGATGCTGGCCGGAATGATGACAGAACGCAGTATAAAAAAGGAGTTGACAAAATTACTGGTAAAAATAAATAATCCCATCAGACAAAATAAATAAAATTTTGGGATAATTAGGGATGAAATTACAGTTGTGATCCTGGCATTTCTGGCGAGAACAATTGATATTATTGGTTTGATTTGCTGTTAAATCTTTACTCCTGACAACGTACATTTTAAAAGGGCTTCTTCTTGATTATTAATATTAATTTTCCTTAAAAATATTTGCTCTTTTGGTGTGGGCTTCCAAACAAATAGTCCTGTTTCTAAATTGGTCTGAAAAAAAGCATTGGCAAGAGATGTAATTACTAAATCAAAATCTGTTTTAATATGAAGGTATTCCTATCAATTTAGACCTTTTGTGTTCGGTAATTCGATTTGTAATTTTCCTGCGCGAGAATGGGTATTTTTTCAAAAAAGATCAAGTTGAACTTCAAAAAAAGGTTTTCTAATTATTAAAGGAGGATCACCGATTTCTCCAGAGAGTTTCAGCAAGCCATCATCAAAAGTATCTAAAACATCCACTCTGGCTTTAATTGCCGTCGCCACATGAGTTGCATCTTTAGGTTTTAGTGCCTGATATTGCCACATCAATTCTCTGGCTAGTTCGCCAACTTTTCTGTCCACATCATAAATATAAATCCACTCATGTCGGAAAAAATCTCTGATTTTTTCCTCACTTTCTTTAGGTAATTTTGGCTGTCCTTTTTCTAATTTCACCACTTCAATAAAAGTAAGAGCAGAAGTCACAATTATTACCTGACCATTTTCAGCTGCTTTGAGAACAGAAATACAATCATTAATTTTATCCTTTTCATTTTTCAGGAAAGCTAAAAAAACACAAGAATCCCAGTAGTGTAGCTTTTTTGTTGGACGAATCACTTACTTCCTCCCCAAATTCCGATCATTTCCTCAATGGTAGGTAAATCTTTTTCCTCAGGAAAAAGATCAATTGACTCAACTTTAATCCCGATTTTTTCCCCATCTTCTCTAGAGGTAACTATCCCCGATACAGAGACTCTTTTTTCTAGATATTCTTTGATATTATCAAGTAAATTTGGTTCAAAGTAACATTTAACACTTTTATTAGTCAATAAATTGTAAACTCTAAAAATAGGTTGACGACTTACATCAATAGCTTTAAGCACACCTTCTACAGTACCAAAACTTTGATATTTTCCCCCGATAATTTCATCAACATTAGCAATCAAAGCTTGATTCAAGTCGATACACCTCGAATCAAAGCCCAATTGCACCATAAACTCATCTCTTTTTGCCAATATTGCTAATGATCGCGCACTTTCTAAAGCTCGATCAGAAAAATACTCAGGGCGAATCGGATGTTCTAAAATTGTTACTATTCCCCTTTCTACAGTCTTAATAACTTCAGAAATTTGACTAGGTGTAATCTGATCTTGAGGCATTCCTTCTAAAGTAAGATGAATGCTGCCACTATGAATTTGAGAGATTCTCCAATTTATCAGGGGGCGATTTTTGTTAGCAAGGGTTTTATCTACTTCATGGAGTAGTATTGCTAATTGTTCTTGAGCCTTGATAAATTTATCAAAAGACAACAGTGAGCCTTCTATATCTAGTGTTAGGCTCTTGATTGTTTCCTTCGATATAGGGCTTTCCCCTTTAGTCATGGCTCTAGGAATCGTGATAATTATCTCAAGTGTAAAGGTTTTGGCTAACTACTAAAGCTTCCTACTTTACATTTTTACATGAACTAACCCTAAAGCCTAAACTAGGTTGACCTATAACCACAAAAAAACCCGCTGGCGCGGGCTTTTTCCACAAAACCAAAGTTTTAATTAACCTAACAACGCTTTTGCCTTCGCTACCACGTTATCCACGGTAAAACCGAACTTCTCTGACATTCCTAGATAAAATATCGTAATTTTGTTAAAATAATCTCAAAGAAAAGCCTCTAAAATCAAAGGTAATGTCCAAAATCGCTAAAAAACTTAGTAATTCTCCTTTTCGTTATCCTGGCGGTAAATTTTATGCCCGTAAGCTAATCTTAGCTTGTCTTCCTAGTCACCATAAGTATTGTGAACCCTTTGCGGGGGGAGCATCTATATTCTTTGCTAAGGAAAGTGTAGCAGAGAATATTCTCAATGACAAAGATGAGGAATTAATGAACTGTTATCGACATATCAAAGATCATCTTGATAGTCTAATTGAATTATTAAAAGATCTAAACGCTACCAAAGAATTACACAATTATTATAAAAATGAATTTCAACCAGCCAATGACCTAGAAAGAGCCATGCGTTGGTATTATCTAAATAGAACTTCCTACTCAGGAATTATGAAACTTGAAAATTGTTATTGGGGCTATGGTGATAAGTATTCTATGCGTCCTGAAAACTGGCCTTCTCACCTAAAAACTACTTCGGAAAAACTGCAAAATGTCAATTTATCTTGTTTAGATTTTGAAGATTTAATCAATCAATTACCCGATGATTACTTTTTATTTGTCGATCCTCCTTACTTTCAAGCAGATCAAAATAAATTCTATTCCTGCTTCTTCAGTCTAGAAGATCATGAAAGGTTATGTAAGACGTTGAAAAAACATCAACATCGATTTAAATTTCTTTTGACTTATGATAATTGCTCCGAAATTAGAGAAATGTATGATTGGTGTATTTCTTTACAAGATAATGAATGGAATTACACTATTAATCGAACTGATGATCAAAAAAATGGTTTAAAATTAGAACATGGTTATCAGAGTGAAAGACGCAAGGGCAAGGAGGTATTTATTGCTAATTATGATCTTCAGAAACCTGCAAGATTTACACCTCTACAATTAAGTTTATTCGATGTATCTTGATTCCTAATTTTAATCAAGTAAATCCTCTATTTTTTTGATCGGGAGCCATGGTTGTAGAGGTTCAGCCGTATTAACATCAAAGAAAATTTTGGGATAATTAGGGATGAAATTACAGTTGTTATCGTGGCATTTCTGGCGAGAACAATTGATATTATTGGTTTGATTTGCTGTTAAATCTTTACTTCTGGCAACGTACATTTTTAAAAGGGCTTCTTCTTGATTATTAATATTAATTTTGCTTAAAAATATTTGCTCTTCTGGTGTGGGATTCCAAACAAATAGTCCCGTTTCTAAATTGGTCTGAAAAAAAGCATTGGCAAGAGATGTAATCACTAAATCAAAATCTGTTTCAATATATTGATCTTTGTGAATATTTAGGCTTGTTGAAGGTATTCCTATCAATTTAGACCTTTGTTCTGCTGCTTTGTCTCCTAAGGTTCTTGATCTCATACATTTGACTTCAATAAAAGGTCTGATACCTCCCTGAAGACGGAAACTACCTTTTTTGGCTAACTTACATTCAGCAGAGTATTTTTTGGCGTTTTTTTGATTGATAATAGCTACATCTATATCGTGATAACCGGCTTGAGGATTTAACCGAGGATTAGTAACTAAATAATTATTCGCGAGTATTTTTGACAGTTCATCTTGTACAGTGAACTCAAAAAACTTGCCACGAATCATAGGAATAACTTTTGGATCATTGAGAACTTCTGTAATATATTTGATATTCAAACTATAACTCTTACAAAAACTTTCTATTTTTTCAAACCATTCCCATTCAAGCTCGTTATCATGCAAAAACTGCTCAAGCAATTTAATTAAATCTTCTGACATCATCAGTATTTACATCGGAATTTATAGACATAGTGTTAAAAAGCTCCGAAAGACTTATGTTTAATGCTCTACATAAAGAAATCAAGCATAGTAAAGAAGGATTCCTTTTACCACGTTCAAGAAGACTGATGTAAGTTCTATCCAAATTGGCCGCTTCGGCCAACCTTTCTTGGGATAAACCCTTTTGAATGCGAGCATTATGTAAACATCTGCCAAATTGAGCTAAATTGTCCTTTGCCATGCTTCGATTAAACTGCCTGACGTGACCCCTAGTCCACTGACTGACAGTCACAATAGAAAAACAAAAAAATGAGCCAGATTTTTCTGACTCATTACAGCTAAGATTTCAGGTAATTAACCTAACAACGCTTTTGCCTTCGCTACCACGTTATTCACGGTAAAACCGAACTTCTCTAGAATCACACCTCCTGGAGCAGAAGCGCCGAAGGTATCAACCCCCAACACATCCCCCTCATCGGTGATGTAGCGATGCCAACCCATAGTTGAACCCGCTTCCACCGCGAGACGTTTTTTCACTGCTTTCGGCAATACCGATTCTTTGTATTCTGCCGATTGTTCCTCAAATAGCTCCCAACAGGGCATAGAAACGACGCGAGCTTTAATTCCTGCTTCTTTCAACACCGCAGCCGCTTTATCGCAGAGATACAACTCGCCCCCCGTACCGATGAGAATGACATCGGGAGTACCTTCACAATCGGTGATAATATAAGCACCTTTAGCCACACCCGCAAGGGAAGTTCCCGCTAAATTGGGCAGATTTTGACGGGATAATGCTAGTAACGTCGGGCGCTTAGTTTCGCTCACCGCTACTTTATAAGCACCGGAAGTTTCCGTACCATCTCCCGGACGCATGACTAACAGGTTAGGAATAGCGCGCAGAGAAGCAACGTGTTCCACGGGTTGGTGAGTCGGTCCATCTTCCCCTAAGGCAATGGAATCGTGAGTCATTACCCAGATGACGCGGGTTTCTGACAATGCCGATAAACGGATAGAATTCCGCATATAGTCGGTGAAAATCAGGAAAGTCGCCCCGTAGGGAATCAATCCCGTGTTATGGAGAGCAATACCGTTACAAATCGCCCCCATCGCGTGTTCCCGCACACCAAAATGGACGTTACGCTCCTGATAACTGCCTTTTTGGAAATTACCAAAATGCTCTAATTCGGTGTAGTTAGAGTGGGTTAAATCCGCCGAACCACCGATTAAACCGGGTAAAACCCCCGCAAGGGCATTTAAGCAGATTTCCGAGTGTTTACGACTAGCCAGGGCCTTATCTTCGGGTTTATAAACCGGTAAAGCTTGCTCCCAACCTTCTGGCAGTTGACCGGTGGTTAACTGTTCAAATAAAGCCGCTTCTGCGGGATATTTGGCCTGATATTCGTTAAATAACTTATTCCAGTCCGTTTCTGCCGTCGCTCCCTTGTCCACTGCTTGCCGGAAACGATTTAACACCTCATCGGGAACCACAAACGGCTCGTATTCCCAACCTAATGCTTTCCGGGTTAACTCGATTTCCGTTGCTCCTAAAGCTGCCCCGTGAACATCGGCGGTATTAGACTTATTGGGGGAACCATAACCGATGGTGGTGGTGATTTTAATCATCGAGGGTTTATCGGTGACAGCTTTGGCCGATGCGATCGCATTGGCAATGGCATCTAAATCGGTGTTACCATTCTCCACGTGCTGAACGTGCCAACCGTAGGCTTCAAAACGCTTGCTCACGTCTTCGGTAAAAGCGATATCGGTGGAACCATCGATCGAGATATGGTTATCATCATAGAGAGCGATTAACTTGCCTAAACCCCAGTGACCGGCTAAAGAACAAGCTTCCCCGGAAATCCCCTCCATATTGCAACCATCACCCAAAATCACATAGGTGTAATGGTCGATAATTTTGGCATCCGGTTTATTGAAACGGGCCGCTAAATGGGCCTCTGCTAGGGCCAAACCGACACCATTGGCAATCCCTTGACCCAGAGGACCGGTGGTCACTTCCACCCCTTCCGTGACGAAATTTTCGGGGTGGCCGGGGGTTTTCGATTTCCACTGCCGGAATTGTTTAATTTCCTCTAGGGGGACGCTATCGTATCCGGTCAGGTACATCAAAGCATACTGCAGCATACAACCGTGACCGGCGGAGAGAACAAAACGATCGCGATTGACCCATTGGGGGTTTTTCGGGTTAAAACGCAGGAATTGATCCCAGAGGACAAAGGCCATGGGAGCGGCTCCCATGGGCAGTCCGGGGTGTCCGGATTTAGCTTTTTCCACGGCATCCACCGCTAAAAAACGTACCGCATTAATACAAAGTTCTTCGAGGGATTGGGAGGCGACAACCATAATGTTTTTTAGAATGAACTACAAAAATAAGACCAGGTTAAAGAGGGAGCCACTCACAGATTACTCTTTCAGGGGCATCGACTCAAGCATATTTTCTAAAAGCTAAGGTGACGTTATGGCCGCCAAATCCAAAGGAGTTGGAGAGGGCAGCGTTAACTATCTGCTGACGACTTTCGTAGGGGACGTAATCGAGATCGCAATCGGGGTCGGGATTGTCCAGGTTGAGAGTCGGGGGAATCCGATCATTAGCGATCGCCATTACCGTGGCCACGGCTTCAATGCCGCCAGAACCGCCTAAAAGGTGGCCTGTCATCGATTTGGTGGAACTGACGGGGATTTTGTAGGCCGATTCTCCTAAAGCTTTTTTAATCGCCTTGGTTTCCGTGGGATCATTGGCCCCTGTACTGGTGCCGTGGGCGTTGATATAGCTAATTTCCGCCGGAGTTAAACCGGCATCTTTGATCGCTAATTCGATCGCTCTGGTGGCCCCACGACCGTCGGGAACCGGAGCCGTCATGTGATAGGCATCGCAAGTCAGACCATAACCGATCATTTCGGCGTAAATCCGCGCCCCACGAGCCAAGGCCGTTTCTAATTCCTCTATAATCAGGATTCCTGCCCCTTCCCCCATGACAAAACCATCCCGATCCTTGTCAAAGGGACGACTGGCCCGGGTGGGGTCATCGTTGCGGGTGGACAGGGCCTTAGCGGAGGCAAAACCAGCCAATCCTAGGGGGGTAACGGCGGCTTCCGTCCCACCGCAGATCATCCCTTTGGCCAAACCCCTTTGTACTAGACGAAAAGCATCGCCGATGGCATTGGAACCGGCGGCGCAAGCGGTCACGGTACAGTTACTCGGTCCCTTGGCTCCCGTATGGATAGCGGTTAAACCAGCGGCCATATTGGCAATCATCATCGGGATCATGAAAGGACTACACCGGCTCGGACCTTTTGTCAAGTAAATTTCCTGTTGATCCTCCAGCACTTTTATGCCACCCACGCCCGTACCAATTAGTACACCTATATCATCGGCATTGAGAGCGTCGATAACTAATCGAGAATCTTGCAGTGCTTGCAAACTGGCGGCGACGGCAAATTGAGCGAAACGGTCCATCCGCTTTGCCTCTTTGCGATCCACATAGTCGTGGGGGTCAAAACCCCGCACTTCCCCAGCAATGCGACAAGCGTGACGGGAGGCATCAAAGTGGGTGATTAAACCAATGCCACTTTTGCCGTTGATTAAGCCTGTCCAATAGTCGGCTAGATTATTGCCGAGGGGAGTGATCGCACCCATCCCCGTGATGACAACCCTTTTTAATGGCAATTCTGTCATGTTTGTTCAAAAATAAGGGCAGATTTTGCCCCAGATATTTAATCCTAATTGTCAATTTTCCCGCAATAATTAGGCGGTTGCTCCTACTTTCTCGTTAATATACTCGACAGCTTTGCCCACAGTGAGAATTTGTTCGGCCGCTTCGTCGGGAATTTCAATATCAAATTCTTCCTCTAAAGCCATCACTAACTCGACCACATCAAGGGAATCCGCTTTCAGATCATCAGCAAAGCTTGCTTGGGGGGTAACTGTACCCGGATCCTCTACTTCTAATTGTTCCACAACAACTTTTTTAACTCGATCGAAAATGTCTGCACTCATGGATGTCAATTTTTATCCGCTGGTTTACCGGACTCTAGCCTCTAGGGTCTGGGGAAATGGGGCGGTGTTACCATTTCCGACAATAAATTTCGGTTAGCTTTTTCACTGACCATTTTTCATCTTACTGGAAGTTGTTCCCCTCTTGATGAAG